>JAPJMW010000128.1 GCA_026461505.1 Beijerinckiaceae bacterium | reverse complement strand
TCATCCCTCAATGCACTCATAAATTCGCCATTCAATCGCGCACGATAAATTTCCAAATTTTCCATCACGCGTTGAACATAAAACCGCGTTTCCGAAACCGGGATGCGCTCAATCCATCTTACCGGATCAATGCTTGCATCGCGAGGGTCGCCGTTCGCCGCAATCCATTTCTTCACATTACCCGCGCCTGCATTATAAGAGGCAATAGCAAGGATATAGGAGCCGTTCCAATATTCCACCAACTCACCCAAATGCGCTGTACCGATTGCAACATTATAAGAAGCGTCGGTGATTAACCGCTCCGGCGTAAAGGTGATCTTATTCTTGCGTGCTGTCTCTTGTGCGGTCGGGACCATCAATTGCATCAACCCACGTGCGCCAACGGGTGACAGAGCCATAGGGTCGAAAGAGCTTTCTTGACGCGCGATGGCATAAGCAAGCGACGCTTCCACCGCAGGCTCGGAAGGCATAGGGAAACCTTCCACCGGCCAAGCATCAAGGTCGAAGGCAAACCCACGTTGTAAGGCTGTTTTGCCCGCAATCGTCACGAGCCGAATATCACGATACTCTCTACCAATGGCAGCAAGCGCAGAAAGCGCTGGAGCATCGGGTAATTTCATCGCAACATCGGACGCAAGCGTTGCAGCAAACTCATTGCCGCCGGCTTCCATCAAATAAACAATCGCCTTAAATCCAAGAACAGATGCTGCGCGAGCCAGATCGGGCTCAGGCGTTGTGCGAAAGGCAAGTTCAGCACTACCCGTCTTTAATCGTGCCAATTGTCCATAATATAGCAAAGGCGATTTAGCGGCGCGCTGAAAGGCTTCTTTGCCTGATTTACCTTGCGCTTCTAAGGCTAGACCAAGCCAATAGGCCGCGCGTGATTTAAGCGTTTCGCTCGTCGCTCTTTGTTCAGCATCAACAAAAAAGGCTTCCGCCTTTGCGCCATCCTTTAAATAATCCAGCGCGAGCCATCCTTGCGTGAAGGCAGCATCGTAAAGATTAGTAGACGAGATTCCTGGATGCAGTTTAGCAACATCAAGCGCTAAATCGGCACGACCAATTTCCGCAAGCCGACGCATTAAAACACGCCGTTCAACCCACCAATCATCCGGACGAAATGGAATTACATTCGGGGGAAGTTTCGCTAAAGCTGCAGCCGCTTCCGGCAGACGATCATTTCGCCTTAAAAATTGCGCCTCTGATAAAATATAGCCCTGCTCTTTTTTGATCGTAGGCGGTGCTGCCTGCAAAAGCTTTTCAGCATCGGGAGCTCGCTTGCCAACGGCTATCCTAATTTTTGCGAGGCTCAAGGCATCACTGCCTGCTAATTCCGCTGCTCGTTGTGCCGCCGCCCAATTTTCAGCAAATAGGAGATTATCCATGCGTTCTCGATGATCGGCTTCTATAAGATCGTCCTTAAACCGAGCGGTAATTTCGGCTTCAACATCGTTTGGATAACTGTCTTCACGCCATGATTTACGGATGGTATCAGTAGCCTCTTTGACACGTCCGGCGGCTTTTAAACTTGCGGCCAATAAATAACGCCCCGTCGGTGTTAAAGGCGTTCGAGTTTTGAAATATCCAAGAACCACCCCATCGTCGCGGGGTTCATTGTAAAGCGCCTCCTCGCCCTTCTTGCGAATGAGCTGAAGGGTTGGCCAATCCGGATTATTGGAAAGAAAGTCATTAATCCGGCTGAAGCCCGCCTTTTCTTGGGCAGTGCGCAGCGCAACCCACTCTAAACTGATCTTGGCCAAAGGGTCGGCAAGGGTCGAAGCAAATTGATCCCCAGCTGCAAAATCACCTGACCGATAGGACACAATAGCGCTTTTCATAGAAGAAAGCGTTGTAGGGTCCGGCTTTAAGCCGTCCATTACCGCCAATTGGCCATAGCTTGGGTAGATCAGCGCCAGTTCAATCAAGGCTAGCGCAAAAATAGACCTAAAAACGTTCACTAATCGACCTGCCACAAGCTCACCCTGGTTCCCAAACGGCATTAGCCGATTCGCTACATCGCAAACGATAGCGATAAATAAGGCAAGGCCATGACCACGCCTCTTCCCCAATAGCCACGAAGCCGTTATGTGTCTTGGCCATCGGATAAATAAATCGTTTCGGGAGCCGCTAGCATGTCCAAGGGTCCAGTATTCAGAGGTTCAATCCCTGCTCTTATCACGCCATTTAAAAATGGCGCGTTTGACGAAGCCGGTTTTCGGGACCATGTGAATTGGCAGATTGAGCAAGGCTCGACAGGTCTCGTTCCCGTCGGCACCACAGGCGAAAGCCCAACGCTTTCGCATGTCGAGCACAAACAAGTTGTTGAAGCCTGTATTGCCGCTGCCAACAGCCGTGTGCCCGTGATGGCCGGAGCTGGCTCCAACAATACCGCCGAAGCCATTGATCTTGCCCGCCATGCCGAGAAGGCAGGCGCTGCCGCTGTCCTCGTTGTCACGCCCTATTATAACAAGCCGAACCAAGAAGGTCTTTATCAGCACTTTAAGGCCGTAAACGACGCCATCGGCATCCCGATTTACATCTATAATATTCCGCCCCGCTCGGTGGTTGATATGTCAATCGACACGATGAAGCGCCTCTATGAGCTTAAAAACATTGCCGGCGTGAAGGACGCCACAGGAAGCGTCGCGCGGATATCCCAACAGCGCCAAGCCTTAGGTCCTGATTTTGTCCAGCTATCGGGGGATGATATCATCGCACTACCGTCTGTTGCTTGCGGCGGTCAGGGAACGATCTCCGTCATTGCCAATGTCGCACCCAAACTGTCGGCCGAGCGCATGGCAGCGGCACTAGCGGGCGATACCGCAAAGGCTTTGGCCCTTCAGGATAAACTTGTCCCGTTGGATCAAGCGATCTTCATTGAACCAGGCCTTGCAGGCGCCAAAGCGGGGCTAGCCCTCTTGGGACGCGGGAATGAGGAAGTACGCTTGCCGCTTGTCCCGGTAACGGCTGCAACAAAGGCTGCGATTAAGTCAGCCATGCTGCATGCCGGCTTGATCAGCGGCTAAAAGGAACCATATTCCGGTCATGGTTGAAAAAGTGAATCCAAACCGGAAGATTGCGGCCGAAAATCGCAAAGCACGGTTCGAATATGCCGTTTCCGATGTCTATGAAGCTGGCATCGCCTTGGCCGGAACGGAAATCAAATCGCTGCGGGCTGGTAAAGCGACGATTGGCGACAGCTATGCCGCCGAACGGAATGGCGAGCTTTTTCTCGTCAACGCCTATATCCCGGAATATTTACAAGCCCATCAATTCAATCACGAGACGAAGCGCCCGCGGAAGCTGCTTCTGCACAAACGCCAGGTCAATAAATTGATCGGGGCAGTGCAAAGAGAGGGAATGACCATTGTCCCCCTCAAAATCTATTTTAACGACCAAGGCCGCGCCAAAGTAGAAATCGCTTTGGCTAAAGGAAAAAATGCCGCCGATAAGCGTGAAACGGCCAAAAAACGGGATTGGGATCGCGAAAAATCACGTATTTTGCGGGATAAGGGTTAGCCCTAAGATCGACCAAGGTCTGAATAAGTTGACTTTGGGGCTTATCTACCTATGATCCGCCCCGAAATTGGATCGATTTGACCCTGAAAGCCCGCCACGTCTTGGCCGGTCGCCGCGACTGAGAGGCGGCAATAGCACAATGAATTTTAGCGAACTTGGCCTTAGCCCCAAAGTACTCGAAGCCGTAACAGCATCCGGCTACACCCAACCGACCCCTATTCAAGAAATGGCCATTCCCCGTGTGCTAGAGCGCAAGGATGTGCTTGGCATCGCCCAAACAGGCACGGGCAAGACGGCAGCTTTCACGCTTCCCATGATCACCCTTTTGGAACAAGGACGGGCCCGGGCGCGCATGCCGCGCACGCTGATCTTGGAACCGACACGTGAATTGGCCGCCCAAGTTGAAGAAAGTTTCACCAAATACGGCTCAGGCCAAAAACTGAATGTTGCATTGCTGATCGGCGGTGTGTCGTTCGGCGATCAGGACATCAAAATTGCGCGCGGTGTCGATGTTCTTATTGCGACGCCCGGTCGCCTGCTCGATCATTTCGAGCGTGGCAAACTTCTGCTCACCGGCATCGAAATCCTGGTGATCGACGAGGCGGACCGGATGCTCGATATGGGATTTATCCCGGATATCGAGCGCATCTGCAAAATGGTGCCGTTTACACGTCAAACGCTGTTTTTCTCCGCCACCATGCCGCCAGAAATTCAGCGCATTACCGAAGCGTTCCTGCATAATCCCGAACGTATTGAGATCGCGCGTCAGTCCACAACGGCCGACACCATTACTCAGCTTCTCGTTGCTGCCCCCCATCACGCGGCCGAAAAGCGTGAAACGCTTCGCCGTTTGATGCGCGAAGCAACAGATGTCAAAAACGGCATTATTTTCTGCAACCGGAAATCTGACGTACAAATCGTCTGGAAATCGCTCGAAAAACATGGATTTAGCGTTGCGGCCCTCCACGGTGATATGGATCAGCGGGCACGTACCGTCGCGCTCGATGGTTTCCGTGCCGGAACAACGCAATATCTCGTGGCATCCGATGTGGCGGCACGCGGGCTTGATATTCCCGATGTCAGCCATGTCTTTAATTATGACGCGCCCCACCACGCTGAAGATTATGTCCATCGCATTGGGCGGACAGGACGCGCGGGGCGTCTTGGCACGGCCTATACGATCATTACGTCAGCGGATGACAAGAGCCTTGCCGCCATTGAGGCCATGATCAAGCGTTCGATCCCTTGGCTTGGAACAAGCTTGGCGGATGCCAAATTTGAAGAAGCCCCGCGTCCGGAGCGTGGACGAAGCGGTGGTCGTGAACGTCCATCGGCTGGCCATGCACGTCGCGGCGGAAAGCCTGAACGTCAAACACGCTCCGATCATACAGAAGAAAATGCTGCGCCAGCGGTGCAGGAAACGCGTCCCCCGCGTGAAGCCAGTCCTGCAAGAGAAGAGCGCCCTGTTCGGCAAGATCGCCCAGTGCATCAGCCACGTCGTCATCATCAGGAGGATGACGGCCCAACGCCAAAAGGCTTAGGTGATCATATGCCCGGCTTTTTGATGCGTTCAACGAAGCTCAAAGGATAAAGAACGGCTCACGCCGAAGCGTGGGCCGCTTCTAAATCAACGGGCGTAATCGCGACACTCTCGCCGCAACCGCAAGCCGATGTTTCATTCGGGTTATTGAACACAAATTGGCTCGCAAATCGGTCGGTTTTAAAATCCATCTCGGTGCCAATCAGAAACATCAGCGCCTTCGGGTCGATTACGACCTTGACGCCTTTTTCTTCGACGACGTCCTCGCCGGGCGTAATACTCTCGGCATAATCAATGGTATAGGCCATGCCCGCACAGCCGCCATTTTTCAGGCCTACCTTTATGGCAGCGATCGGCTTTTCGGCGTTGGTCATGATTTCGCGGATCCGATTCGCGGCCGCATCGGTCAGCGACATAATTTTGAATTTTGGCAGTGCCATTGTCCTACTCCCCTACCAGGTTCAAGGCCCGGAAGTTGATTTCATCCTTAATGTAACATTGTTCGCGCCAATTGTAAGGGGCGTCAGCGCGAGGCTTTCTTTTTTGCCAATGGCGCACGTTCTGCCGCCTCTTTGGCTAAACGAAACCATGGTCGAAAGGCATCCGGGTCTTCATAGGCCTCATCAGGCATTTGATAATAGCGCATGGTCATGGTTTTGCCTTTGGCCTGATAGGTAAAGGGCTTTAAACCCTCTTCTTCAAAACGCCGCCCAGTCAGTGCGTCAGCCTTGAGGTACAAAACCCCGTTAACTTCAATGGCGACAATACGACCGTCGACATAAACGCTCGTCCCGCCAAACATGCGCTTCAGCGCGACAGGCGCAAAGGGGCGAAAAAGCTCGTAGAGATCGTCATGCGTCATCGTCACCACATATCGAGCGCGACTTTGGCCTCACCCGACATGCGTGATTGATCCCATGGCGGATCAAACACCATTTTCACTTCAACCGCCTGCACACCTGCAACGGTACTGACGGCCGTTTCCACCCAGCCCGGCATTTCACCCGCTACAGGACAACCGGGTGCCGTCAGCGTCATGTCGATATCTACTTTTCGGCTATCATCAATCGCGATGCGATAAATCAGTCCAAGCTCATAAATATCCGACGGGATCTCCGGATCATAAACTGTCTTTAGGGCCGCAATGATATCATCCGTCAGACGATCGATTTCTTCCGGTGGCAACGCGCTCGTCGCACCAATCTCTGGCTTATTTGGAGTCTCTTCCAGCGGCTGGGTGACATCATTCATCCTGGAACTCCTCAAGCAAACATGGCTTCGGCCTTGCGCAGAGCGTCGACCAACAGATCAACCTCCTCGACCGTATTATAAAAGGCAAATGACGCACGACACGTCGATGTCACGCCGAAACGTTGCAGCAAGGGTTGCGCGCAATGGGTGCCGGCTCTTACAGCGACACCAGACCGATCAATAATCGTAGCCACATCATGCGCGTGCGCGCCCTTCATTTCGAAGGAGACAATCGCGCCTTTATCGCGGGCTTTGCCAATGATACGCAGCGAATTCATTTCACCCAAACGCTGCATCGCATAATCGCGAAGCACATCTTCTTGGGCCGCGATGGCCGCACGACCGACACTGTTCATGTAATCGAGCGCCGCGCCCAAACCGATAGCCTGAACGATTGGCGGCGTGCCAGCTTCAAACCGATGCGGTGGATCGTTGTATGTTACCGTATCAGTCGTAACCAAATTAATCATTTCACCGCCGCCATTAAACGGCGGCATCTTGGCCAAGAGCTCACGCTTGCCATAGGCAACACCGATACCGGTTGGCCCATAAAGCTTATGTCCTGTGAAGCAGTAAAAATCAGCACCCAATGCCCGAACATCCGTTTCGACATGAACCGATCCTTGGCATCCATCGACCATCACCAACGCGCCATGCGCATGGGCAATGCGGATGATATCGGAAATCGGATTAATCGTTCCAAGCGCATTCGACATCTGAGTAACAGCAACAATTTTTGTACGCGGTGTGATTAACTTCTCGTACGCATCCATATCGAGATTGCCGTCATTATCACAGGGGATCCATTTAATAATGGCGCCATTCCGTTCGCGATGAAAATGCCACGGCACGATATTGGAGTGATGCTCCATAATAGAGAGAATAATTTCATCGCCGGGCTTTAAAACCATTTGACCCAGGCTCGCAGCGACAAGATTCATCGCCTCCGTAGCGTTACGCGTAAAAATAATCTCGTCCGTTGATTCAGCATTGATAAATGCTCGAACTGTCTCACGTGCATGCTCAAAGGCCTCGGTCGCGGCATTGGCCATATAATGCAGCCCGCGATGCACATTCGCGTATTCGTTCTCATACGCATAGATCATACGGTCTAGAACTGATTTAGGCTTTTGCGCAGATGCCGCATTATCGAGATACACAAGAGGTTTGCCATAAACCGCTTTGGAGAGGATTGGAAAATCCGCTCTGATCTTATGAACATCGAAGGGCGCCACAGAAGCCATACTGATTTAAATCCTTAACCGCGTGCTTTAAGCCAAACTTCCGAAAGAGATTCAAGCCGCTCGCGCATTCCCTCATGCGCAATCATTTCGAGTGCTTCACCAACAAAGGCTTGAAGCATCAATGCCTCAGCCTCAGGCTTCGGCAAACCGCGTGCACGGAGATAAAATAGAAGGTCATCATCTAGCGCACCAACAGTTGCACCATGGCCGCACTGAACATCATCTGCAAAAATTTCAAGTTCAGGCTTATTGTTCATGGTTGCGCCGTCAGCCAGCAACACGGCCCGGCTCATCATTTTGCCGTCCGTCTTTTGGGCATGCGGCCGCACAATAATTTTACCTTGGAACACGCCGGTCGCTTCACCATCCAGCACGTGAGCAAAATGTTCGCGGCTTACGCATTCTGGAACCGAATGGTCAACAACCAATGTCGTATCCGCTTGTTGGCGATCCTTTAGCATCGACGCACCCGAAATCGTAGCTGTCGAACCTTCACCTTCGAAACGTAAAAATACCTGATGTCGAGACAGCGCACCGCCTATCACAAAGTTACCGCTCGTCAACGCACTGCGGGCACCCATACGGCCGCCCAAACTCGTTAATACAGTCGCATTTTTATCCGCAAGATTGACGCGGATATGCACCAATAAAACATCATGGCCTGCAGCGATCTCGACGACACTATTCGTCACCCCGCCGGATGCGCATTCATGGCTTTCAATCAATGTAAATGAAGAGCCATCCACCACTTCAACAACCACGCGACTATAGGCAGATACAGCACTTGTTGTAATGAAGCGCAAAAGAACAGGCTTATCGACAGTGCCATCGATCGCAAGACGCAAAGTCTGATCAACAAACGCAGCATTGAGCGCTATTATAGGATCGCCATCGGATGGAAATACCGTGTGAGGAGCCAAACCATCATCCGGTGCCTCATGGCTTATATTAATCGATAGACCTGCTAAACCAACGGCTGTATCTGACGCCACCTGCCCGTCAATGATTGTTAGAACAAACGCATCAATATCACTGAAAACAAAATCCTTTGGCGGCACACCAACTGCCTTTGCAGGAGCTGGCGCGTCCTTCATGAGTGCCCTTATGTCCGTATAGTGATAGGCCTCAATACGACGATGCGGCAGTCCCTTTGCGGCATAACGCGCAAAAGAATTCTGGCGAACCGCTTTGTTTCCTTCCGCTTGAGCGTTAAGCGACAATTCAGCCGAGGTTTTAAGTGGCGTGACAGTAGCCATTCTTTAATCCTCAAGCCGCAACGTCAGAAACATAGTCAGCATACCCATTGGCTTCGAGTTCCAACGCCAATTCCTTGCCACCTGTTTTAACGATACGACCTTTCGACATCACGTGAACGGTATCAGGAACAATATAGTTCAAGAGACGTTGGTAATGGGTAATCACAAGGAAGGAGCGATCCGCCGAGCGTAAAGCATTCACCCCTTCGGATACGATCTTTAACGCATCGATATCGAGGCCTGAATCGGTCTCATCAAGAATGCCTATGGACGGCTCCAACAGCGCCATCTGCAAAATTTCCATGCGCTTTTTTTCGCCGCCGGAGAATCCGACATTCAATCCGCGACGCAGCATCTCCTGAGGTATGCCGAGCTTTTCTGCACCCAATTTTACGCGACGCATAAAGTCCGGCGTCTTTAACTCACCCTCACCCCGTGCACGCGACTGCGCATTCATCGCCGCCTTAAGGAATGTCATAGTCGCGACGCCTGCAATTTCTAAAGGATATTGAAACGCTAAAAAGACGCCGGCAGCAGCGCGCGCGTCGGCTTCCATTTCAAGAAGATTTTCGCCATCGAGCAAAATCTCGCCATCCAAAATTTCATAATCAGGCTTACCCGCAATCACATAAGAAAGCGTCGACTTTCCCGAACCATTTGGCCCCATAATGGCAGCCACCTCACCATTGTGAATGGTAAGATCAAGACCGTTAAGGATCTTCTTGGATCCATCTTCGATAGCAACGTGGAGATTACGAATTTCTAACATAAACCTAGCCCTACTTCATGTATCGTATCGCATTAGATCGGAAATAACCGATTGCGGAATTTTGATTAACCAACGCTGCCTTCAAGGCTGATCGAGATGAGCTTTTGTGCTTCAACTGCAAATTCCATCGGCAGTTGTTGCAGCACGTCTTTCACGAAACCATTAACGATCAACGCTGTTGCCTCTTCGGCAGAAAGGCCGCGTTGACGGCAATAAAACATTTGCTCTTCGGAAATTTTAGAGGTGGTTGCCTCATGCTCAAATACGGCACTCGCATTCTTGCTCTCAAGATATGGCACCGTGTGTGCACCGCATTGCTCGCCAATCAATAGCGAGTCACAATTCGTGAAATTACGCGCATTCGTTGCCTTACGATGAGCCGAAACCTGACCACGATAAGTGTTTTGCGACCGACCCGCCGAGATACCCTTTGATATAATACGGCTAGTCGTATTTTTGCCAAGATGGATCATCTTGGTGCCACTATCGACTTGCTGCATGCCATTCGAAACCGCGATCGAATAAAACTCGCCGCGCGAATTATCTCCCCGTAAAATACAGCTTGGATATTTCCACGTAATGGCAGAGCCGGTCTCTACCTGCGTCCAACTGATCTTCGAATTGGCGCCCCGGCAATCACCCCGTTTGGTCACGAAATTATAAATACCGCCTTTGCCATCCGCATCGCCCGGATACCAATTTTGTACAGTTGAATATTTAATTTCGGCATCATCCATTGTCACGAGTTCGACAACAGCTGCGTGCAATTGGTTTTCATCGCGCTGTGGCGCTGTGCAGCCTTCGAGATAGCTCACATAGGAGCCCTTCTCTGCAATGATCAACGTACGCTCAAACTGGCCTGTATTTTTCTCGTTGATCCGGAAATAGGTCGACAATTCCATCGGGCAACGGACGCCCTCAGGAATGTAAACAAACGAGCCATCGGTAAACACCGCACAATTCAATGTGGCGTAATAATTATCCGTCACCGGCACGACCGAGCCGAGATATTTTCTAACCAATTCCGGATGCTCTTTAATGGCTTCCGAAATAGAGCAAAAAATAACGCCAGCCTTTTTCAATTCTTCCTTAAAAGTCGTAACCACCGAAACGCTGTCAAACACAGCATCGACAGCAACTTTCGATGTTTGTACGCCGGCTAGAATTTCTTGCTCGCGCAGCGGTATGCCAAGCTTCTTATAAGCATCTAAAATAGCGGGATCGACTTCATCCAAGGTCTTTGGAGCGGCATTCTTTTTTGGCGCCGCATAGTAATACGAATCGTTAAAATCAATTTTTGGATAGTGAACGCGCGCCCAATCTGGCTCGACCATGGTCAACCAACGCCGATAGGCGTCCAGCCGCCATTCCAGCATCCAGTCTGGCTCGCCCTTCTTTGCGGAAATAAAACGTACAATATCTTCGGATAACCCCTTAGGAGCCTTATCGACCTCCAGATCGGTCGAAAATCCATATTTGTACTGGTCAACATCGAGCTCTTTAACCTGCTCGACGGTCTCTTTTACCGCTACCATTCAACTCTCCTGACATACCGGCTTCAAGGGCCTGGCGTCCAAAGTATCCAATTTATATCACGCCGCGCGGGCGTTCGTCTTCCTCTGTCTTACCATTTTCTCTAATACGGCTCTGAAACCTTGTAGATCGGCTTCGGTGCTCGTCCAACCAAAACTTACCCTGAGTGCGCAAGCCGCAATATCGCTTGCAACGCCCATGGCTTCAAGCACATGCGACTTCTTGACCTTACCGGACGAACAGGCCGAACCTGAGGATAAGGCCACCCCACCAAGATCAAACGCCATTAGGGCGGTTTCAGCGGTTAGTCCCGGAATCGAGAATGCCAATGTATTAGGCAACCGTGCCAAGCCTGAACCATAAACAACTGCATCAGGGGCAGCCTCAATTAGGAGCGTCTCAGCTTGATCGCGAAGTTCAATCATTGCAGCAGAATTTTCCGCTAAAGACATTAAACTAGCGCTTGCTGCCGCTCCAAATCCCACAATGCCAGCCACATTTTCGGTTCCAGCCCGAGCACCCCGCTCTTGGCCTCCCCCTCTTAACATTTTATCCGTGATCGAGATGCCACCCGAACGTAAAACTAACGCGCCCACGCCCTGTGGTCCGCCAATCTTGTGCGCCGAGAGCGCAATCATATCGGCCCCTGCCGTCATCTGATCCAGCGGCAACTTCCCGGCAATCTGAACAGCATCACAATGCAATAATCCGTCAAATCGATGCACGAGCATGGCTAATTCGGCGATCGGCTGAATGATACCCGTCTCATTATTCGCCGCCTGTACGGCAACAAGTGCTCTGCCACCCTTTTGTGCAATATCTTGCAAAAGCAGCTCGAGATGGTCCTTCGAAACGATTCCAGATGGATCGACATTAATTCTGGAAACGCAATCCGCCTTAAAGCGATGCCCTTCGAGAACGCAGACATGTTCAACGGAACTCACCACTAAATGGGTAAAGGGCTTAGGGGCACCGTCAACCAACAAGCCGGGGGTCAAAGCCAGAGAATTGGCTTCCGTTCCGCCGCCAGTAAAAACCACATCTCGCGCCGAGGCTCCGCATAGGGCGGCAATCGCATCGCGCGCCCCGTCCACCATTCCCCGCGCTTTGCGTCCCTCTTGATGTACCGAGGACGGATTGCCTACCTGTTCCAACGCATTCAAAATCGCTTCGCGCGCTTCCGGACGGAGCGGCGACGTAGCATTATGATCAAGATAATGGCGCGAAACGGATACCATCGTGAAGCGTGCCTTTTGCCTTGTTATGCTCAGCCAAGAAGAATTTACCAAAACGCCATCAGGAAAGCGGGAAAAGCTTGCAATTGCCCCCGGACAACGTGCTAAGAGCCGATACATACAGTTTGACTGCCGCCATCATCTCTTAGAACTATTCTAAGGGTTGTGGAGCCGAGAGTTTCTCAAGTCAAGCAATTTGCCCGTTTTTGAACGTTTAGAGATGCGCAAAGCAGCGCTGAGGGTGGGGATTGGAATGCCAGAAGTTATTTTCGCGGGTCCAGCAGGACGAATTGAGGGACGCTATAACCAGTCCAAGACAAAGGGAGCGCCGTTAGCGATCATCCTTCATCCGCATCCGCAATTCGGCGGAACAATGAATAATCCTCTCGTTTACGCGCTGTATTATTCGTTTTTGGAGCGCGGATTTTCGACCCTTCGCTTTAATTTTCGCGGCGTTGGACGCAGTCAGGGAGCCTTTGACCATGGTTCCGGCGAATTATCGGATGCCGCCTCTGCTCTTGATTGGGCCCAAGCCATCAATCCCGACGCGCGTGCGTGCTGGATTACAGGTATCTCGTTCGGCGCTTGGATTGGAATGCAGCTTTTGATGCGTCGCCCGGAAATCGAGGGATTCATCTCGATTGCCGCGCCCGCCAACCGGTTCGATTTCTCGTTCCTTGCCCCCTGCCCGTCATCCGGCCTCTTCGTGCACGGCTCGCAAGATCGCGTGGCTCCTTCCAAAGAAGTCATTCCAATCATCGAGAAGGTAAAAACCCAAAAGGGAATACAGCTCGAGCACCAAACCGTGGATGGGGCTAATCACTTCTTTGAAAATAAGACAGACGAGCTGATGGCTGTCGTCGACACCTATCTCGATAAGCGCCTCGGACCGAAAGAAATCGCCTCGAAGTAAAAATTGCAAAGCCTAATAAAAAAGCCGCATGGAGCGATCCACGCGGCTTTTTTGTTTTTAGCTCGGCTTATTCACCGCTGAGCGTGGCCTTGGCCTTGGCCCACCAACCACCCTTTTTGGACTTGTTGGGATCCGCGATCACAACGGGTTCGGTCGTAATCGGCTCTGGAAGACGTGTTGCAACAGGCTCAGGTGCCGCAACAGCTATCGGTTCAGAAGCAACGGGCACCGGAGTTTGAACCGTCACCTCAGCAGCCGGAACACGAGGCTTACGCGGCGCACGGACCTTCTTCACCGTCTCCGGAATTTCCGACACATCGGCGTTCGATATCGCTTCCAAAATCTCGGACGGATGCGTATCGCTCGATACATCATCCGCTGCCTCGTTTCCGGCAATTGCCAATTCACCTTCAGGACGATCACGACGGCCATTGCGCCGACCGCCGCGGCGACCACGACGCCGACGGGCGGCCTCGCCTTCGCCTGTTGGCTTATCCGTCACCTCATGCTCGGTTACGATCTCGCCATCCTCACCAATCACATGCGTGCCTGTAAAAGGTGCTCCTGAAACAACAGGCTGTGGTGCGTTAAGCGGCATTGGCGCTAAACCATCGACAGGCCGTTCGCCATTCTGGCCACCGCGCCGACGCCGCCGACGACGCCGACGCCGCCCGGCTTCACCGCCCTCATTCTCCGCATTCGAACCATTAGAACGGCTCTCGCGCGCATCAGCCTCATCTTCGCTGGACGAGTCCTGATCAAGGATTTCCTCTTCCTCCTCGATCTCTTCCTCAACCTCGTCGATTTCTGGCTCTTCAACTGGAATGAACCCCGCTGGATTAACGGGACGCGCAATCTGCACATCGCCCGGCATAACAATTTCGCCGCGTTCAACGCTAAACGGATGAGTTCCCGTCAAACTGTCATCGCCCAACACCGTGATATTGACGAGGAAGGTCTCTTCGAGACTACGCAGATGCATGCGCTTTTGATTGAGCACATAGAGAGCAATGTCACCGCGCGCCTTAACGGTCACGTGATGCGTAGCGCTCTTCAACAAGAGTTCTTCAACCGACCGCAAGACATGCAAGGCGACGGAAGGTGTAGCCCGAACCATTCCCGATCCGACGCAATGCGGACACACAACCGTTGAGCCTTCCAAAACGCCTGTGCGAATGCGCTGACGCGACATTTCCATCAAGCCGAAAGGCGAAATCCGTCCAACCTGAATACGCGCACGGTCATTCTTCAGGGCATCTTTGAGACGCCTTTCAACCGCACGGTTGTTTCGGTTTTCCTCCATATCAATGAAGTCGATGACGATAAGGCCCGCCAAATCGCGCAATCGCAACTGACGAGCAACCTCATCGGCTGCTTCAAGATTGGTTCGAACCGCCGTATCTTCGATATTATGCTCGCGTGTCGAGCGGCCCGAGTTAACGTCGATCGCCACCAAAGCTTCAGTCTGATTGATAACGATATAGCCGCCTGATTTAAGCGTCACTTGCGACGAGAACATCGCGTCTAACTGCGCTTCAACGCCGAATTTGGCAAAAATTGGCGTCGTCTCGCGATAGGGCTTCACATTCTTGGCATGGCTCGGCATGAGCATGCGCATGAAATCCTTCGCGTCCTTAGAGGACTCCTCGCCCGCAACAATCACTTCGTCGATGTCTTTATTATAGAGATCGCGAATAGCGCGCTTAACGAGCGAACCTTCTTCATACACAAGTGTCGGTGCTGTTGATTGCAAGGTTGTTTCGCGCACGGTTTCCCATGCACGCATCAAATATTCGAAATCCCGCTTGATTTCAGGCTTGGTCCGCGCGGCACCCGCCGTGCGAAGAATGACGCCCATTCCATCCGGAACCTCTAGCTCCTGAGCAATAGCCTTCAAACGCTTACGGTCAGCAATATTGGTAATTTTGCGCGAAATGCCACCGCCTCGGCCGGTATTCGGCATGAGAACGGAATAACGACCAGCAAGCGAAAGATACGTCGTGAGTGCCGCACCTTTATTGCCGCGCTCTTCCTTAACCACTTGAACAAGAAGAATCTGACGACGCTTGATGACTTCCTGGATCTTATATTGACGACGGGACTGGCGCGGACGCTCTGGCACATCTTCTAAAGCATCACCACCGCCTACGTGCTCGATCGTCTGATCATCGTCGGAACAGACCTCGACAGGACCTTCGCCATTTTCCGAAGGAGACTCGTCTGCCGAAGCCTCGGCATCTTCTGTTTCAGCGCTTTCGGCCTCCTCAGCGGGTTCCGAGCTTACCGAATCGGCATCAGTTGCCTCTTTAGCCTTGCCGCGCGTCCGATTAGGCTTTGCCGCCTTTGCAGGCTTATCATCATCGCCAAAGTCCGCATCGCGATCCGCGCGCATATCCTCAGCCAAAAGGGCCTCACGGTCTGCGACGGGAATTTGATAATAGTCGGGATGAATTTCGCTGAAAGCCAAAAATCCGTGGCGATTTCCGCCATATTCAACGAATGCGGCCTGAAGCGAAGGTTCGACACGGGTAACTTTGGCAAGATAGATATTGCCGCGAAGTTGTTTTCTATTAGCCGCCTCGAAATCGAATTCTTCGACGCGGTTACCTCTGACGACGACGACCCGGGTTTCCTCGGGATGCGAAGCATCGATGAGCATTTTGTTGGCCATGAGACTCTCTCGATGGCGCCGGCGCTATATCAATCTGAACCCATGCAGGCCTAATCAACGTCGCCCGCAACAAAGTCACGGGCCTTTCAGAGGTCGAACGGTGGGACTGGAAAGATGGCGAAGCGGCGCCCTGTTGACGCCGTAAACGGGCGAAGGGTTGACACGCTGATAGAGGGGAACGCGCCAGATAAGGCCCGAAAAACGCGCGAGATTGCCTATTGGCAACTCCCGTCGTGCTCTTCTCCCGGCCCTTAAACGCCTGGCTCACGTCACTCACCTCACCTAAACTGGTGCCGTTTGGCTTGAGGTTAAAACTCTCGGCCTCTCGGCTAAACAATCAAAAAGAACCGGAAAGCACGAGTTTTGTACCCCCGATTATGCAAAAACCGCTAAATCGTCACGCCGGATCAACGATCCGAAAATTCATCCGCAGATGAACAACGCGCCGATCTGTCTTGGCGACCAAATCGGTAACTGCACACCTCTAGATAGTGCCCTAAGGCATGCTTTGGCAAGAGCCATGACATTTCGCGGTTGCATCGCCGGGGCGAACTTGGCTATCGGGTCAGGCGGAAAGGGTTATGTTGAAAGATGAAGCGATTCGCCCGCAGCCTGTCTTTATACGTTGCCGTGCTCGGTCAGCTAATCGCGTCCACGGTTATCGCTGCCCCCGTCATTGCTGACATTCAAATTGCGCCCGCCGCAACATCGACCCGGATCCGGCTGATCGCGTCTGAAGAAATCCCAATTTCTGCCTTTGTTTTATCGAATCCGGACCGTTTGATCATTGAAACACCGGACATCAACTTTCAATTACCCCCCGATAGCGGCGTTACAAGCCAAGGGGCCATAAAATCCTATCGCTATGGAAAAATAGCAACTGACCGATCTCGAATTGTTTTCGATCTGGCCTCCCCGATGGTGCCCGGAGATATTGTAAAGGGAACCTCCATGGGCGGCGGCGCATATACAGTGTCGCTGTTTCTAACCGCTTCGGATCGCGAAAACTTTGATAAGGCTGCCCAAACCGCAGCAATATCGAAGGCTTTTAAGGATTTAGGGCCAACCATCAGCGCCCCCTCGATCCCGGATAACCGCCCGTTAATTGTTATTGATCCGGGGCATGGGGGTAACGACCTGGGAGCAACGGGCGTGACGGGTCTCTTCGAAAAAGACGTCGTTCTGGCTTTTTCGATGGCTCTCGCCAAAAAAATCGAGGCACAGGGCCTTTGTCGGGTCCTTCTCACCCGCGATCAAGACGTTTTTATCCCGTTAGATGAACGGGTGAAAATTGCGCATCTTCATAATGCTGCGGTCTTTTTATCGATTCATGGCGATACAATTGCAGCAGTTGGTGATGTCCGTGGCTCAACCGTTTATGTCGGTGACGAACGGTCTTCTGACGCTGAGGCAGCAAAAGTCGCTGAATATGAAAATAAGGCCGATTCAGCCGGTGGTTATACGCCACAGGCGACCGATTCATCGGTAGCGGATATTCTAGGCGACCTCACTTTAAGGGAAACAAGGACCCGATCCAGCCTATTGGCACGTGAATTGGTCACCCGAATTGCAGATACGACGCACCTGAACCGAAATCCCCTAAGGGCTGCCGGATTTAGGGTTCTGCGGGCGGTAGACATCCCCTCCGCTCTGATCGAACTGGGCTATATGTCGAGCAAAGCCGACCTTGATCAACTGACCTCATCTGAATGGACCGATCGGATGACAAGCCGCATGGCCGATGCTCTTGTTGAATTCCTCAATCCGCCCAGATCCGGTCCGGACATTGCCAAGCCCTGATTTCACCATATTCAGAAGGCATCACACCTTGTGGTTTGAAATTACGTCCCGAACCGACTAGATGATATCAGCCTTTGACAGGCTATCCCTGCTTTCGTCCGGAAATATGTCTGATTCATGCGTCATTTGCTTCGATTCTTCGGATTCCTTTTCACACTTGGTGCGATTTTATTCGTTCTCGGTGCTGCTGCCGCAGGAATCGTAATCTGGAAATATTCGCAGGAATTACCTGACTACACCCAATTAGCGGCCTATCAACCCGCCGTAACAACGCGCGTCCATGCGGGTGACGGGAGCCTGTTAGCTGAATATTCGAAAGAGCGAAGGCTGTACGTTCCGATTGATACGATGCCGCGCCTGGTTATGAATGCCTTCATTTCGGCGGAAGATAAAAATTTCTATCATCATATTGGCGTCGACCCGGAAGGCATCATCAGGGCTGCGGTTACCAATCTTGCGCGGGGTCGTAGGCAAGGTGCATCGACGATTACGCAACAGGTCGCCAAAAACTTCCTGCTCTCGTCAGAGCAAACCTTTGATCGAAAAATCAAGGAAATGCTCGTCGCTTTGAAAATTGAAACGGCCTATTCAAAAGAGCGAATTTTAGAACTTTATCTCAATGAGATTTATTTGGGTCTGGGTAATTATGGTGTAGCAGCAGCATCGCTGAATTATTTTGGCAAGTCGGTCAACGAACTAACCTTAACGGAAGCGGCCTATCTAGCCGCTTTGCCTAAGGGGCCGAATAATTATCACCCCTTCCGTAAGACACAGGCTGCCGTTGATCGTCGTAATTATGTGATCGATCGAATGGTAGAAAATGGCTATGTCAAAAAAGAAGAGGGCGATTTCGCAAAAGCGCAGCCACTAGGTGTGACCTTGAGAGCCATCTCGCCGAATACCATTTCGGCCGGTTTCTTTGCTGAAGAAGTAAGACGCGAGCTATTCGATCGATATGGAGAAAAGGCCCTTTATGAAGGCGGGCTTTCTGTAAGAACAACGCTTGATCCGAAATTGCAACAAATCGCACGTCAGACACTTGCAGACGGTCTTGTTCGCTTTGACGAAGCCCATGATGGTTTTCATGGTGTCGTTCAAAAAATAGATACGCTTAATGCCGATTGGGGACTGACGCTTTCTGCTATTCCAGCTGTTACCGATGTTAAAAATTGGCGGCTTGCTGTTGTACTGGGCGTTAACAACGATACCGTTCAAGTTGGCTTACAGCCAAAACGCAATTCGAATGGTCAAATCAGCAATGAACGAGAAACCGGAACGCTCGCAATTGACGGCTTAAAATGGATTAAAAAGCCTGCCAAACAATTGATGGCTGCAGGTGACGTCATTTATGTCGAACCAACAGACAAAGCAGGCCAATATCGGTTGCGCCAAATACCGGATGTTTCCGGAGCGCTTGTTGCGATGGATCCCTATACTGGCCGTGTACTCGCTATGGTCGGTGGCTTCTCCTTTGACTTATCGAAATTTAATCGAGCGACACAGGCGCAGCGCCAACCTGGCTCTGCGTTTAAACCTTTTGTTTACGCCGCAGCGATTGATAATGGCTACACGCCTTCAGATTTGATGTTGGATGCACCGATTGAAATTGATCTTGGTCCCGGTCAAGAAATCTGGAAGCCTGAAAATTTTGATAAACAATCGCACGGTCTTCGCACCTTGCGATATGGAATTGAACATTCAAAAAATCAAATGACGGTGCGTCTTGCTCAAGATGTCGGCATGCCTTTGATTACCGATTATGCGAAACGTTTAGGCCTTTACAATAATCTTATGCCGGTCCTTGCAATGTCACTCGGTGCAGGCGAAACAACTGTATTGAAAGTGACCAATGGCTATTCGATGTTTGTCAATGGCGGCAAGCGGATCACGCCAACCTTGATCGACCGAATTCAAGACCGTTGGGGTAAAACCATCTATCGCCATGACGAACGAAAATGCTCGGATTGCGAGGCTGTAAAATGGCAAGGCCAAGCCGAACCGAAACTCGAAGATCCGCGCGAACAGGTCATCGACCCCCTCACCGCTTATCAGATTACGTCTATCCTTGAAGGCGTCGTTATTCGTGGTACCGGAGCAGCGATTGCTGCTGTGGGCAAGCCACTGGCTGGTAAAACGGGAACTACCAATTCCGCGAAGGACCTCTGGTTTGTTGGATTTTCACCTGATCTCGCGGTCGGTGTTTACATGGGCTACGACAAGCCAAAATCCCTTGGCAGCCAAGCCCAAGCCTCTCAGTTTACCGCGCCTATCTTTCGTGATTTCATGAAATTAGCCTTAGCTGATAAACCAGCAACGCCTTTTCGCGTTCCCGCTGGCATAAAACTGGTAAGCATTGATCCAGAAACCGGACTTCGCTCCACAAGCGGGGTTAAAGGCTCTATCATTGAGGCCTATAAACCCGGCACTGGGCCGTCCGAATCTGAAAACGGTGATAGTTTCGGCTCCGGCAACCTATTCGTTCCGTCGCCTGACATCGAAAAGGCAGTGGGCAGCGGCTTGGGCGGCGTTTATTAGCTCCGCGAGCGAGGATCACTGGAATAGCTTTACATGTCCGGGCGACCTAGCTACTTGTCCGCCTCAATATTGATCAGGAAAGTTTCATTCACCGATGCGCGCCGAAATTGAAAATCTTGCCGAAGCTGCCAAGCAGTCCATGGGTCTGCTGAGGAGGCATCTTTGACGTCGATACCTCAACCCGGCGTTTAATGGAGCTTAATGCTCTCGTCGAAGATCCCAACCTATGGAACGATCCCGATACTGCGCAGAAACTGATGCGCGAAAGGACCGATCTGGAAGATCGTTTGGGCGCCATCACACGGCTTGAGCAAGACCTCACCGACGCTATCGAGCTCATTGAAATGGGCGAAGCCGAAGGCGACGCGACCATCGTTACAGAGGCCGAAGAAGGCATCCGCACGGTCCAAATCGAAGCGGCTCGCCGTCAGATTGAGACGTTGCTATCGGGCGAAGCCGATCAAAACGATACCTATCTCGAAGTTCACTCCGGTGCCGGCGGTACCGAGAGCCAAGACTGGACTAGGATGCTGATGCGCATGTACACGCGCTGGGCCGAGAGTCGGAAATTCAAAGTAGATGTCATGGATGTCGCCGATGGCGAAGAAGCGGGCATCAAAGGCGCAACCTTATTGGTCAAAGGGCATAATGCCTATGGATGGCTGAAAACCGAGGCAGGTGTTCATCGCCTTGTCCGCATTTCGCCATTCGATTCCAATGCCCGCCGACATACAAGCTTTGCTTCTGTGAGCGTCTATCCCGTCATTGATGACCGTATCATGATCGACGTTAAAGAATCCGATTGCCGGATCGATACGTTTCGCTCGTCAGGCGCGGGCGGACAGCACGTCAACACAACCGATTCTGCGGTGCGCATTACCCATATTCCTTCGGGCGTTGTTGTTGCCTGCCAGCAGGAGCGATCGCAGCATAAAAACCGTGCAACGGCATGGAACATGCTCCGCGCGCGTCTTTATGAAATCGAATTGAAGAAGCGCGAAGACCAAGCCATGGCCGATCAGGCGGCTAAAACCGATGTGGGTTGGGGACATCAGATCCGATCCTATGTCCTCCAGCCCTATCAATTGGTCAAAGATTTGCGCACGGGCGTCACCTCAACAGCACCGGGCGACGTCCTTGATGGGGCGCTTGATCCCTACATGGAAGCGGCGCTGGCGCAACGCGTCTATGGCGGCGAAGTCGACGTGGAAGATATCGACTAATTTATGCCGATTGCGCGGCCTTAAGAACTTCGGCGGCATGGCCGTCGACTTTCACTTTTGGCCAAATCGCCAATATCTGTCCGTCTGTACCGATTAAAACCGTTGTGCGCTCAACGCCCATATATTTGCGACCGTACATGCTCTTTTCGACCCAAACGCCGTAGGCTTCTAGGGCGATTTTATTTTCGTCAGCAGCAATTGGGAAGGTAAGGTCGTATTTTGCCTTAAATTTGTCATGGCTCCTAGGACTATCCGGAGACATCCCGACAATAACCGTGTTTGCCTTCGCGAATTCCGCTTTTAGTCCATTAAATTCAATAGCTTCCTTGGTGCAACCCGACGTGTCATCCTTGGGATAAAAATAGAGCACCACTTTTTTGCCACGAAAGGAAGACAAAGAAACCGTCGAACTGCTGTCGCCCGGGAGCGAAAATTCCGGGGCCATATCCCCTACTGATAAAGCTGATGTCATGTTCTCTTCCTTTCATCGAATCATTCGGAATGGTTATTTCTACGAATGATCACGCGTCCTAGATTGCTTAAAACAATGAGTTAGCTAAGACAGGTGGCGAACTACCGATTAAGAAGCGAAACGTCTCAGTTTAATATAAATCACGGAAAATCTATAAAATCTCAATGAACGACCAGTCCGACTCCAATGGCTTAGATGAAACACTCACCAACGCGCATGATACCGCGCGTGAACCACGTCGTCTTGGCCTATTGGGAGCGGTAAAGCGCAAACCGCATTGGTCGTTTCGCCTGTCCCTTCATGGCCTAAAATTATTTGCAGAGCTCATTGCTGTCTTATTGCTTCTGCTTGGCGTTGGTGCTGGATTTCTTGTCTGGCAATTATCGCAGGGTCCGATCAGCTATGACGGCCTTAATCGGCAAATCGCTGCTGGAATCCAAAGTCGAATGCCGCCAGGTTTTTCAGTGTCGCTCTCAACGGCTGAAATTGGAGAGGTTGTCGGCGGGCTTCATCTTTCGGTTGGCGGATTGGTTATTAAGGATGAAACCGGAAAGCCCATCCTCGTTACACCGAAAGCAGAAATCGGCTTTGATGGCCTTTCACTTCTCATTGGGCGTTTGGTCCCGCGCGATATCGATCTGACAGGTCTCTTGGTCTCAGTAACGATCAAGTCCGATGGATCTGTAGCGATATCGGAAGAGACAAATGATCAGTCGGAAGAAACCACGACGCAGAGCAATGAATCGCTTGAGCCTTCATCTGAAACGAATACGCCTGCGGGTCCATTGGCCATCGGAACCTTTATTGATGCGCTTTCAAACCGTACAGGCCCCCTAGGACTTTTAGACCACGCGATACTACGTAACGGCATTTTACGCATTGATGATCAGCGCCGTGGTCGACAGATCCGATACCGTGATCTGTCCCTCACCTTTGATCGAACAGGTGAAGGCATTGAGCGGATCGCGCTAAGCGCGCAAGGCGAGCACGGCATCTGGTCTGCGAATGGCACACTATTGGGGCGTGCAGGCGAAGCACGCCGTCTGACTCTGCAGAGCAAAGACATTGCGATTTCCGAACTTTTAGGTTTCGCAGAACAGGGAACCATCCCCGTTAAAACCGATATGCCTCTATCGTTCAATATTTCGATTGATGTTGACAAAAATAGCATTCTGACGGGCCTATCGGGCGCCATTACTGGCGGCAAGACGACGATTATCCTCGATGATCCAAAAGCGCCGCCGATCAAAGTCGATAAAGTGCACGGTGAGTTTACGCTGTCGGATGATGCTAATCGTATTATCTTACCCCTCATTGAATTTGTCAGCAGCGATACGCACTGGCGTATCAGCGGCGATGTTGGAATACCAAAGACTGCCACGGACGGTTGGGCCTTTGCCTTAAGAAGTGAAGGCGCCACAATTATGACCGATGCAACGGGACACCCCCCTATCACCATTGATCATTTGTCTGTAGCGGGGAATATCGAGGCTGGCTTTAGAGCTGTTCGTGTAAAGTCATTTGAGGCTATTGGACCGGAACTAAACGTCAATGGCAATGCACTTATAGGCGCTGCCGATGGACGTGATGGTCTAAAGCTGGAAATCAATGCGAAGCAGTCGAACGCTCTATCTCTCTTAGCGTTTTGGCCCTCCTTCCTTGTACCGGAAGTACGCTCTTACTTAGGCCAATCGATTATTGCTGGATCTGCAACAGAGGCAAGCTATCGCCTAGACCTCGACCCAGCAGGCCTGCGAGCTGTGATCGCTAAAGACGTTATACCTGATAATGCAGTGGCCCTTGATTTGACGTTTACTAATGGCACTTTGCAACCTGACAAAGGATTACCAACGCTGCGGAAAATGGAAGGCAAAGTCCATGTAACCGGCCAAAAGGTAAGTATCGATATTTTAGGGGGAACGATCGATGCCGGAAATGGACGCGTACTTATCATAACTGACGGCACTTATCGTGTATTTGACACGTCACTCGTTCCGACCGTCGCCGATATTAATTTCCACTTCGCCGGTGCTGCTAATGATTTTGCGACCGTCCTGCGATCAGACATGATGAGGGACATTTCAACACCGCCGCTTGATCCAGAGAAAACATCCGGCACCGTCACAATGGCGGTCAAAATTAGATTTCCACAAAAGCCGGATCTAAAACCTTCTGACATTCAAGTTTCAGCGGAAGGCGACCTTACCGATCTCATGGTAGAAAATGCGTTTGGTGCTGAAAACCTGGAGAATGGTGTTGTTCATGTGAGTGCTGCTCCCCAAGGTTTGTTCATCAAAGGTGAAGGCAAACTCGCCGGCGCCCCTGCTAAGTTTGATATGCATCAGCAAAACGGGGCAACGACACGTGATGCAAACGTCATCATGACAATTGATGACGTTTTAAGAGAAAAAAAGGGTCTTAAAACAGCAGGTCTTTTATCAGGGCCTGTCACACTTAGCTTTTCGCTCAAAGGCATTGGTGGCAAGCGTGTCAAAGGTAAAGGCGAACTCGATCTCACCAAAGCTTCCATGAACGGGCTCATTCCGGGATGGACAAGACCAGCAGGTAAACCCGAAAAGGCTAATTTCGCGATTGCTATTTTACCTGATGAATCCATTACCCTTGATGATCTCGTTATCGATGATCCGAGCATTTATCTGAAAGGAAAGGCAGAGATTGGATCTGATGGTGTGTTGCGCTCCGTTAATTTGGCGACACTTCGCGTCAATACAAATGATAAAGTGAGCGCTTCACTGGAAAAGGCCAATATTGGCTATAAAGTATCAATTCAAGGTGAAACACTGGATGGGCGTGCATTAATAAAATCAGCACTCTCATCGCAACGTGGACAAGGCTCGATCAGTCAAGATCTTGATCTAGACCTGAAAGTTTCGACACTTTCAGGATTTAATGGCGAGGTTATGAAAAATGCTGATCTTCATGCGCAAACGCGAGGAAGCCTTTTAAAAGATCTTCGGTTGGATGGGCGCCTGGGGCAACAACCAGTCCTTGGACAATCAGCGCGGTCGGAAGCTGGACAAAATGTTATTGTAATCCAAAGTGCGGATGCGGGATCACTTCTTCGCTTTACCGATCTATATAAGCGAATGAACGCTGGCGCTTTGACATTCCAGATAGCGACCGCTGGTGAACCTTTGGCTGGCGAATTATCAATCAAACGATTTGCTATCTTAGACGAGGCTGCCATTGCTGATCTGAACACACGGGCTGGAGCGCCGGGTGGCCGCGCCATTGTGACAGACCCAAAAAATGTTCAATTTTCGAGATTGAATACGACCTTTACAATCGGAGCCGGAAAGATCGAGATTAGTGACGGCGTGATGTCGGGCCCCGTATTAGGTGGCACCGTCGAAGGAACGATCGATTATGCCAAGTCTAGTATCGATGTGAAAGGCACAATTATTCCGGCCTATTTGGTCAATAATTTTCTCAATAAAATTCCGCTTTTAGGACAACTCTTGGGCGGCGAAAATGAAGGTCTATTCTCCATTAATTACCGGGCGTTTGGTCCAATTGCCTCGCCACAAGTTACCTATAATCCACTCTCGGCAGTGGCTCCCGGATTTCTGAGAAAATTATTTGAAGCAGGCGGGCCAATTGAAGATACTCCGCCAAGCAAATTACCTCCAAAGGTAATCGATACACCTAAGCCTTAATCAAGACGTGCTTCTTCTTTCCCATCGAAAGCTTAATCGCCCCATCGCGGAAATCTTCAGCTGTTAATATGCGACGTGTGTCCGTGATAACGACATCATTGATCCGAACAGCACCACTCTCGACAAGTTGACGCGCATTGCTATTCGAAGATGCGAAACCAACCGCAACATTAGCCGCTAGTAACCCCGTTCCAATCGGCAGATTGAAGCTCGGTAAAGTTTCTGCAGCTATGCCTTCTTCGAAAGTTTTACGAGCCGTCTCGGCTGCCTCTTCTGCAGCCGCTCTTCCATGGAGTAACGCGGTCGCCTCGGTCGCTAAGATTTTTTTTGCATCATTGATTTCTGATCCGGCAAGAGCCGACAATCGAGCAATCTCGTCGAGCGGCATGAGCGTAAATAATTTCAAGAACCGGCTAACATCGGCATCCTCGGTGTTCCGCCAAAATTGCCAATAGTCATATGGGCTAAACATATCGGCATTTAACCAAACAGCACCCGAAGCTGTCTTGCCCATCTTGGCGCCCGATGCCGTCGTCAACAACGGAGTCGTAAGAGCATAAAGCTGATGAGTGCCCATCCGTCGACCAAGATCGACACCGTTTACAATGTTACCCCATTGATCAGAGCCACCCATCTGGAGTGAACAATTATAGTTTCTCGCAAGCTCGACGAAATCATAACTTTGCAAAATCATATAGTTGAATTCGATAAAGGATAATTCTTGCTCGCGTTCCAAACGCAACTTAACGGAGTCCATCGTTAACATGCGATTGATCGAAAAATGCCGGCCGATATCACGCAGCATATCGATATAATTTAGCTTCGTGAGCCATTCCGCATTATCAACCATAATGGCGCCGTTACCATCTGGCCCGTAATTCAAGAGTTTGCCAAAAACGCCCTTTATGCTGTTTTTGTTCCCTTCAATCTGTTCAACCGTCAGCAGCTTTCTTGTTTCATCTTTTCCGGATGGGTCGCCAACCCGCGTGGTGCCTCCACCCATAAGCGTAATAGGGCGATGTCCGGTTTGCTGAAACCAATGCAGCATCATGCCGGAGATGAGGTTGCCAATATGCAACGAAGGCGCCGTGCAATCGTACCCTACATAGGCCGTCAGCATTCCCGAGCGAGCTTTTTGATCAAGGCCCTCGAAATCCGAACATTGATGAATATACCCGCGATCCATAAGCGTGCGGAGAAAATCGGATTTTGGAGAAAACTGGCTTGTCATGTGAACGATCCCTTTCGAGGGCCGGAGATGTAAGGGCAAAGCGGAATTTGGGCAAGACTAACACCGATGATGGCTTTTGCCCTTCTTATGCCCCGATTACACACTAAATCCGGTTCATATCGACCCGATGAATTGACGGGGCACACAAATCGCCTCAACGTCGGCATTGGTGAATTGGGCAAGACCATGGAATTTAGGCAAAAAAATCGACAAATTGTAAAGCGATTGGTGACCAGCTTGGTTGCTTTTGCCTTTTTCAACGCCCAATCACTCGATTTTGCTCACTCTCAAGCCGGACGCCATGGGATCATCCGAGACACCGAGATAGAAACCCTGCTCAAAGAATATGCCGCGCCCATTTTTAATGCGGCAGGCATTAATAAGGGCTCTATTCAAATCGCATTGATCGACGACCGGACCTTCAATGCCTTTGTTACCAATGGTCGACGCATGTTCATCAATACCGGCGCTTTGATGGAATCAAAAACGCCGAACGAGATTATCGGGGTCATTGCCCATGAATCGGGCCATGTTGCGGGTGGGCATTTAACCTTGCAACGCGAACAACTCGGAAACGCCCAAATGATGGCAGTAGCCGGAATGCTGCTTGGCGCTGGCGCTATGGTGGCCGGAGCTGGGAACCGTAACTCAAATTCTGGTGCCGGCGGCGTAGGTATCATGATGGGTGCTCAGGAGCTCGCCACTCGTACCTTACTTTCCTATCAACGAGGCGAAGAGCAGGCGGCTGATCGCGCTGCGATCAAATATCTGGATATGACAGCGCAATCTCCGCGGGGATTATTGGATACGTTTAAGCGGCTCAGTGAGGACATGATGTTCAAAACCGAACATCTAGATCCCTATTTGATGAGCCATCCCATGCCCCAAGACCGTATCGCCAGCTTAGAAACAATCGTTGATGCAAGTCCATATCTTGCAAAAAAGGACCCATCAGAGCTTCAGGCGCGGCACGATTTAATGAAGGCCAAACTCTATGGTTTTGTGGCCAAACAAGAGGAAGTGGGGCGCAAATACCCGATCTCGGATATGTCCCTCCCCGCTCACTATGCGCGTGCGATTTTGAATTATCGGTATAAAAAAATTCCGGAAGCTTTGGCGGAAATCGAACAATTACTACGAGCTAAGCCTGAAAATCCCTATTTTTGGGAACTAAAGGGCCAAGTATTGCTGGAATTTGGTCGGGCGCGGGAGGCTGTAACCGCTCTCAAACGTGCAACGTCGATCATGCCTGAAGCAGGGCTGATCCGCGGACTGTTGGGACGGGCCCTTTTGGCTACAGGTGAGAATGGCAATCTGTCAGAAGCCGTCAAAGAATTATCGAATGCGGTTCAGCGCGAACCGGAGGATTCGGAAACATGGCGATATTTAGCCATGGCCTATGGCTCGCAAGGCAATATTGGCATGGCAGAATATAGCGCCGCCCAAGAAGCATTTTTGATCGGAGATCAGCAATCCGCCGTAAACCACGCAGACAAAGCCAAAAAACTCTTACCCGCCGGATCGCCTGCCGCGCTGAAAGCCGACGATATTTTTAATTACCGCCCTAAACGTTTAAATTAGGCCCTAATGGAGCACACAATGTTCACCGCCCGGAAATTACCCCTCATCTTAGGGACCCTCATCATGCTTTTCTCACCTTCAGCATCCTTTGCTGAGGAAGCTTTTTCGGACTCGAAGAAAGCCGAGATCGGTGAAATTGTAAAAAACTACCTGATGACCCATCCCGAACTCATCCAAGATGCGATGAATGCACTGGATCAAAAGCAGAAAGAGGCAGAAGCTGCGACCCAAAAAGCAGCGCTCGCTTCATTATCGGATGATCTGATCAAGGCCGAAAACGGAGTCGTCTTAGGCAATCCAAAGGGCGACGTCACTTTCGTAGAAATTTTTGACTATAATTGCGGCTATTGCAAGAAATCCCTCTCTGACATGGTGGGTTTGATGAAGGATGATCCGAAATTACGCCTGATCTTGCGTGATTTTCCAGTCCTCGGTCCCGATTCTGTGGAAGCTTCCGTTGTCGCTTTGGCGGTTCGCAAACAATTGAATGCCGAACAATATATGACATTCCATAAGCAACTTCTGACATCTCGCGGACGTGTTGGAAAAGAAAAAGCCATGCAGGTTGCAAAAGATTTGGGCGTCGACATGGTGCGATTGGCCAAAGACGTTGATTCTGGAGAGGCTCGTCCCTTTATCCAATCGACAATGCGGGCGGCTGATGCGCTTCGAATTGGCGGAACTCCGGCCTTTGTCGTTGGAGATGGTGTGATTGTCGGCGCGGTTGGCCAAGAAAGTCTCGCATCCGCCATCAAATCGGTCCGGACTTGCGGAAAAACCGCCTGCTGAATTTTTCATTGGATGACGGCCGGGCTTTCGTACAGCTGTCACATTGCCGATTCGAACCAACAGCATCATCACGGCTCCGAATCGACCATAGGTAGTGTGGCTGATAGCTTATTTTCGCCGTCGAAACACGTATAAGTTGAGCAATCTATTAAACGCTCGAAATACGCGAAGCTAAATT
>JAPJMW010000127.1 GCA_026461505.1 Beijerinckiaceae bacterium | reverse complement strand
GATCTTGATCATAGAGCGAATAGGGGCTCTCGCGGCCAATCACGATGACATTGCCTTTATAAAGCTTGAGCGTCACTCGACCCGTTACGGCTTCCTGGCTCTTATCAATCAAGGCCTGTAGCATTTCGCGCTCAGGCGAGAACCAGAATCCATTATAGATGAGTTCGGCATATTTCGGCATCAACTCGTCTTTGAGATGCGCCGCGCCACGATCAAGCGTGATCGATTCAATCGCCCGATGGGCAGTGAGCAAAATTGTACCGCCGGGAGTTTCATACATCCCACGCGATTTCATGCCGACAAAGCGGTTTTCGACAAGGTCCAAGCGACCAATACCGTTCTCTTTACCGAGCGCATTGAGCTTGGCGAGCAGGCTTGCGGGTGAAAGCGTCTCACCATTGATGGCTGCTGCATCGCCTTTGACAAAATCAATAGTGACCGTCGTTGGCCTATCGGGTGCGGCTTCCGGCCCTATGGTGCGAGAATATACATAATCAGGCACTTCAACGGCCGGGTCTTCCAAGACTTTGCCTTCGGATGAGGCGTGTAGGAGATTGGCGTCGACGGAGAACGGCGCTTCGCCGCGCTTATCTTTTGCGATTGGAATCTGATTCTGTTCAGCAAAAGCGATCAATTGTTCACGCGAGCGCAAATCCCATTCCCGCCAAGGCGCGATGATGGTGATGTTCGGGTTCAAGGCGTAATAGCCGAGCTCGAAGCGGACCTGATCATTGCCTTTGCCGGTTGCGCCGTGAGAAACTGCATCGGCACCAACCTTCTCTGCAATCTCGATCTGCTTTTTGGCAATCAACGGACGCGCAATCGAGGTGCCGAGCAAATAGACGCCTTCATAAACCGCATTGGCGCGGAACATCGGGAACACATAATCGCGGACAAATTCCTCGCGAAGGTCTTCGATGAAGATGTTTTCCGGCTTGATGCCCAAGAGCAGCGCCTTGTCTCGCGCCGGTCCCAATTCCTCGCCTTGGCCGAGATCGGCGGTGAACGTGACCACTTCACAGCCATAGGTCGTCTGCAACCACTTCAGGATGATGGAGGTGTCCAGACCGCCGGAATAGGCGAGGACGACTTTTTTGACTGATTTTTTCGACATGGCAGCGGCTCTCGGCTGAAAATTTCTGAATGGCGGCGGACTATAGGGATCGGCGCGTCGGGCGCAAGGGGGCTTTTTGACGGAGCGCCGCTTAAGTTCTTAAAGCGCCTCCCTTGCGGCGCATCATCTCTGTCCGCCATAGTGGAAGAAAGTTTAGAAAAACCTCAGGATGTTGTCCATGCACGCTGCTTTATCCGCCGCCTATGATTCCTCCGTGCCGATTTATGCCGTTCACGCCGATAATTGGCGGGCGGTGGCTTCCGATGTCGCGCCAGAAGCCGCTGAATTTGTAAAAGCCAGTGGATTTGAGGGCGAGGCAGGGGCGCATGTGCTTATTCCGGGCCTAGCGGCGCCTGTAAAGGCGGTCTTGTTCGGTGTTGAAAAGCCTAAAGCGACCGATCGCGATCCGTTCCTCGCGGGCAAATTGGCGAGTGTCTTGCCCGCCGGCATTTATCGGCTTGAAGGCGATTTTGGCGATGCAACTCTGGCTGCTTTGGCCTTTGTGCTCGGCACCTATCGGTATGAACGGTACAAGGCCAAGCCAAAGGGTGTCACGATAAAACTCGTGCCCCCCGCCAATGTGGATGCTAATCGGGTCTCTTTAATGGCGGAGGCAATTGCCGAAGGGCGGGACCTCATCAATACCCCCGCCAATGATCTCGGCCCCCAAGAAATTGAATTTGCCATTCGCTCGATGGCCGATCAGTTTGGAGCAAAGATACGGTCGGTTATTGGTGACGATCTTCTCACGCAGAATTACCCGATGGTGCACGCGGTTGGCCGCGCTTCCCCCCGGGCGCCGCGTATCATCGATATGGTGTGGGGCGATGAGAAACATCCCAAAATCACGCTGGTCGGAAAGGGTGTGGCCTTCGATACGGGTGGTCTTAACATCAAGCCCGATAATTCCATGCTGTTGATGAAGAAGGATATGGGCGGAGCCGCCGTGGCGATAGCAGCTGCTCGCATGGTCATGGGTTTCGGGTTGAAGATCAGGCTTCGTTTGGTTGTTGCAGCCGTTGAAAATTCAATTTCCGGTTCCGCCTTCAGGCCGGGCGATGTGCTTGCAAGCCGCAAAGGCATCAGCGTCGAAATCGGCAATACGGATGCCGAAGGCCGTTTAATTTTAGGCGATGCCTTGGCGCTGGCCGATGAGGAATCGCCCGATCTGATTTTGGATTTTGCAACGCTCACGGGCGCGGCGCGGGTGGCCCTTGGTCCCGATCTTCCGCCCTTTTATACGGACGACGATGCTTTGGCTGATGACATTGCACATGCGGGGGATCGGGTGAATGATCCCGTCTGGCGCATGCCGCTTTGGAAGCCCTATGCAAAAGGGCTTCAATCCAAAATCGCCGATATTAACCACATCACATCGGGTGGATTTGCGGGGTCTGTAACAGCTGCTCTCTTCCTTCAGCGCTTTGTCGAGAAAGCAAAAGCATGGGCGCATTTCGATGTGTTCTGCTGGGTGCCAGCGGCCAAGAATGGCAGGCCCGAAGGCGGCGACCCGCAGGCCGCTCGGCTGGTGTTTGAATTGCTTGAGAAACGATATGGCCGCTAACGGCCATATCGAATTCTATTCAACTACTCACAAATAATAATTGAACTCGCGTTCGGATGGCTCGGCGAAGAGCTCGTTATATTCACCGATTTTCATCTCGCAATAGGCTTTCAAGAAACGTGCTGGAATAAAGCCCGCGAGTTTTTTGGCTTTAGCAAGGTCATCAAGGGCTGCTAGAAAATGCTTGGCCATTTTAGTAGCACCGGGTGGTGGCGCCATTTCATCGGCGCGCTTGAGATCAACAGGCGGCGTTGGTGTTAGCCTATGTTGAATACCGTAATGAAGGGCTGATAAAATAGCAGCCACGGCTAGATGGGGCGATGCATCTGCCGATGAAGCGCGATTCTCAATCCGCTTGGCCTGTCCTTCGCCTAACGGCACACGTAGCGCAACTGACCTATTATTATGTCCCCAATGCGCATTAACGGGCACAAAATTATGCGGCTTGAATCGACGGAATGAAGCAATATTCGGCGCGAACAGTGCGAGCGATTCCGCGAGCATCGCCTGCATACCGGCGATGGCGTGATAAAAGAGCGGCTCGCCTTCTTTGCTACCAAAAAGATTACGCCCGGCTTTGTCACACAGGCTGACATGCACATGCAGACCGCTGCCAGGTTGGTCCATATAGGGCTTACCCATAAAGGTTGCATCATGACCTTGAGAACGGGCCACACCACGGATCAGTCGTTTCAACAATACGGCCTGATCCGCCGCAAGAACGGGATCGTTTCCATGTTGCAGATTGATTTCAAATTGGCCTAGGCCATATTCGGCAACCGCTGTTGTTGCGGGGATATTTTGCAGGGCGGCCGCGTGCTCGATAGCCGATACAAAATCGGCGTAGTCTTCAACCGCATCCAGTCCGAGATTTTGCGGCGAATGGGGCGGTGCAGCGGTTCGCTTCAAGCGCGAAGGACGAATGCCCCCCTTCTCGGTGCGCTCGGAATCAATCAAGTAAAATTCAAGTTCACAGGCTACAACCGGATACAAACCTTGTGCGTGAAGTCCTGCCACAACATCGCTCAGAATCTTGCGCGGATCAAACCAAAGCGGCTCATTGGTTTTGGCATCGCGCATATCGAGCAAACATTGCGCTGTTGGTGACGATGCCCATGGTACCGGCACCAATGTGCCCGGAATGGGATAGCCAACGGCATCGGGATCACCATCGGTCGAACCGAGGCCAGCTGCATTATGTCCATGGCCATGGACATCAAGAAGGGCGGCACAGGCTGAAAATGTAACACCGGATGAAAAGACACGGTCCAAATCTTTAGCCGGTTCGCGCTTGCCGTACACTTGGCTCGAAGCGCCAATCATAAACGTATCGATGAATCGGGTTTCGGGGTGTCCACGCAGAAATTCTTCCCACTCGGTGTGGGGTGCCTTAGCTTCGAATGCCATTATAAGAGCTCCAAAAGGAATGATTTAGACGATTATTTCGATAATATTACACATCAGATGCACTATTCCGCAATCGCATAGATTTTGCGCACCCGTTCGGTCGTTTCCCAAATGCCTTGAAAGCCGCGCGGAATAACAAAGGCGCTTCCTGTTTTAAATGCTAGCTCCGAGCCATCATCTCCAATAAGCCGTCCGCTTCCTTCAAGGATGACGCATAATTCATCCTCGCTGTAATTGACGCGCCAGGCGCCTACTTCCGAGACCCATTGGCCGACATGGAAGCCTTGCTCATCATTGGTGAGAGCCGCCAGACTACCTGCCATGGGCATGCCCTTCACGAGCCTTTCGCGAGCGATTGGCTCACTTGCCTCTATTCGAGCCTCTAGCGGAAGGTTGAAGGGGACCGTGGTCATAAGCAATCTCGTTTCAAGTTAGGGCGCGTTAGCGGCCAATCGTTCCGCGCGCTCGCGTTCGACTTCCTGATGTTTCGTCAATACCGATGCGATGATAACCGCGATGGTAACGACGGCCACCATCAGCGAACATATGGCGTTGATTTCCGGCTTAACCCCTAGCCGGACATCTGAATAAATTTTCATCGGCAGCGTGGTAGCTCCTGGCCCCGTTGTAAAGCTCGCGATCACAAGATCATCCAGCGAAAGCGTGAAGGCCAGCATCCATGCCGAAATCACGGCGGGTAAAATAATAGGCAACGTAATCCGGAAAAAGGTCATGAAAGGCGTGCAGCCTAAATCAAGCGCTGCTTCTTCTATCGAGCGGTCAAAGCTCGATAGACGTGATTGAACAACAACGGCAACAAAGCACATTGTGAAGGTGATATGCGAAAGCACAATGGTCCAGAACCCGCGATCAATATTGAGTGCAACGAACAACAAGAGCAATGAGAGGCCTGTGATCACTTCCGGCATCACAAGCGGCGCATAGACCATGGCCGAAAACAACGTCCGGCCATGAAATCGTCCATGCCGTGCTAGCGCGATGGCGGCCATCGTGCCGAGAATGGTTGCAACGCTCGCCGATAAAACGCCAACCTTCAACGTGATCCACGCAGCATCAAGCAATTGCTGGTTTTCAAACACCGAGCCGTACCATTTGGTGGACCATCCCCCCCAAACCGCAACCGACCTCCCAGCATTGAAGGAATAGATCACCAATAACACAATCGGCAAATACAAAAACGTAAAGCCGATCGTCAGCGATACGACATTAAAGAGGCTTAGCCGCTTCATCGACCTGCCTCCTGCTGCCGCGCTTCATTGGTTTGGAAGATCATGATTGGGATCATCAAAATAATCAGAAGCGCAATGGCAACACCAGATGCCGCAGGCCAATCGCGGTTGTTGAAAAACTCTTCCCACATGGTTTTGCCGATCATGATCGTATCCGACCCGCCGAGCAGATCGGGGATCACAAATTCGCCAACAGCTGGAATAAACACCAGAAAACATCCGGCAATCACACCAGGAAGGGAGAGAGGAAACGTAACGCGCCAAAAGGCACCGATCTGCGTGCAGCCCAAATCTTTCGCAGCTTCAATCAGGCTATCATCCATTTTTTCCAAATTGGAATAAAGCGGTAACACCATGAAGGGCAGATAAGAATAAAGGATGCCAATATAAACGGCGGTATTGGTCGATAGAATTTGGATCGGCTCGTCGATCACACCAAGCCAGGTGAGCGCTGAATTTAAAAGCCCCTCTTCCGAAAGAATGGCAATCCACGCATAAACGCGGATGAGAAAGCTTGTCCAAAAAGGCAAGATCACCATCATAACAAGCGTTGGCCGCCATGATTTTGGTGCCCGTGCCATGCCGTAAGCAATCGGATAAGCGATAAACAGCATCATCACGGTCGATGATCCGGCAATCCAAAGGCTGGAGAGATAAGAACTCGAATAGATCGAATCCTGAATGAGACGAAGATAATTATCCGTGGTGAGCGAGGCCAATTTGTCGAGCATCTCGTCCCACCCATCGACAATAAAATCGAAGACGGGCGAATAGGGCGGTTGGGCTATTTCAGAGTTCGAGAATGAAATTTTAAGAACAATGAAAAACGGCACCAGAAAAAAAATCACCATCCAGAGATAGGGAACGGCTGTAACGATCCAGCGTCTATTTTGTGTTTGCGGGGTTTTGGCCATGGCTTGAGCCTTACTTCGTCAATACAATGCCAGCATCGGGCGCCCAGGTCAGGAATACTTTGTCTTCCCAGCTGATCGGGCGCTCCACCACCCGGCGCGTATTGGCAATGGAAGCACGCATCGTGCCGCCATTGTCGAGTTTGACATGATACACGGAAATATCGCCGACATAGCCGATATCCCAAACGGTTCCGGAAACAGTGTTCACTGTAGGATCATTTGGCGGCTGCAGGTCGATTGATACTTTTTCAGGGCGCACGGCAAACCAAGCTTTATCGCCAAGCCCTGCCACCGTTTCGCCCGATGCCTCGATGCGACCGCCCGTAATTTCACTACCAAGGACGATATGGCCCCGCTCGTTCTTTGTAACGCGTCCTTCGAGGAGATTTATATCGCCGATAAAGTCGGCCACATATTTGCAAATCGGCTGTTCATAAAGCTCTGCGGGAGGCGAGATTTGAACAAATTGTCCGTGATTCATCACCGCGATCCGGTCTGCCATGGTCATGGCTTCATCTTGATCATGCGTCACGATCACAAAGGTCATACCGAGTGCCATTTGTAGATCGAGTAATTCGAACTGCGTTTCTTCACGCAGCTTTTTATCGAGCGCACCCAAAGGTTCATCGAGCAGTAGAACTTTGGGCCGTTTGGCAATCGAGCGCGCAAGCGCCACGCGCTGCCTCTGGCCACCCGAGAGCTGGTGCGGCTTTCGCTTGGCAAACTCTTCAAGCTTGACGAGCTTTAACATCTCGTCAACCCGCGCCGAAATTTCGCCCTTCGGTAATTTGTCCATTTCAAGCCCAAAGGCGATGTTTTTCTCGACGCTCATATGCGGAAAGAGCGCATAGGATTGAAACATCATATTGACGGGGCGCTTATGGGGAGGAGTGCCTGCCAGATCCTCACCTGCGATAGAGATTGAGCCCGCAGAAGGTATTTCAAACCCTGCCAACATGCGCATCAAGGTGGTCTTGCCGCAGCCGGATGGGCCAAGCAGTGCAAAGAATTCCCGCTCATAAATATCGAGAGAGACATTATTAACGGCGGTGAAACTGCCGAAGGACTTAGACACGTCGCGAATTTTGATAAGGGGAACGGCGGATGGGTCGTTCCAGGGTGCAAATTTCCGGCGGACAGGTCCAAGAGCTTTGGCAGACATTGGCAGGACTTTCTAAGTTTTTTAGCACTTATGCAAAAGGCCCGACAGAGCTAACCGCCGGGCCTTATTTTCTAAATCACTTGCGCTTAATTTCACGCCAGACTTTGGTCGAGTCACGTTGTGACTTTTGATCAAGCGGCTTTACGATAAACAGCTTCGCCATGGTCGCATCATCCGGGAAAATATTTTTATCTTCCAATATCGCTTTATCAATCAATTTCTGTGAATCGATATTGCCGTTTGGATAAGAGATAAAATTCGAAGCTTTCGCGACAACTTCGGGGCGAAGCATATAATCAATGAAGATATAGGCTTCATTTAAATTCTTTGCATCTTTTGGAATCGCAAAATTATCGAAGAACATACCGGCGCCTTCTTTGGGAATTATGTAGCCGATCTCGACTCTTTTCTTCGGGTCCTTTTGGGTCTTGTTTTTGTCAGTGGCGCGGCGTGCCGCTTGTTTGATATCGCCGGACCAGCCGATGACCAAGCAGACATCACCATTGGCAAGTGCATTGATGTATTCAGACGAATGGAACTTCTTCACAAAAGGGCGAACCTTTTTAAGTAGCTCTTCGGCGGCAGCAAAATCATCGGGGTTACGTGAATTTGGGTCTTTGCCGAGATAGTTGAGTGCTGCCGGAATAATTTCATCTGGCGCATCCAAAAACATAACGCCGCAATCTTTGAACTTGGCAAGCACGTCGGGATCGAAGACCATCTTCCAGGAATCAAGCGGTGCATCCGGCATACGTTCTTTGATTTTGGCGACATTGTAGCCAATGCCCGTGGTGCCCCACATATAATTTACAGCATATTCATTGCCCGGATCATAGGTGGCCAGGCGACTGGCGACATCCGGCCACACATGGGAGAGGCCCGGCAATTTCGATTTATCAAGCTTCACAAAAACGCCCGCGCCGATTTGGCGGCCTAAAAAATTGCCTGATGGTACAACAACGTCGTAACCTGTCTTGCCTGCCAGTAATTTGGTTTCCAGCAATTCATTAGAATCGAACACATCGTATTGAACCGTAATCCCGGTCTCTTTGGTAAAATCCTCCAAAATCGCGGGGTCGATATAATCCGACCAATTATAGACGTTGACCACCCGGTTTTCGGCCATGGCCGGTAATGAAAGCGCGCCCATTATGGCGGCAGCCATGGTCCACAATCCAATTTTATATGTCTGTTTCATCCGATTTCTCCGTAGTAGACCGAGGGCCGAAGCGTGCCGCTCTTATTTTTTTAAAGCATTTCACCAATGCAGGCTTCAAGTGTTAAAGCACGATAGCCCCAACTGAAAAGCCCTAAGACCGATGTAATTTGAGGCAGGCTGAGCTTGCATAGGTGCTTATTCGTTTTGATGTGGGGCTGTGCCAAATGATGAAATCTGTCATACTGAACCAATTATAGCGGCTTATTCAGCCGTTAATTTATAATAGAGTCGCATATTTAGCCTATAAAAGGGCTAAGAGGTGATAGTTGGAATAGATTATGGCGAAAAAGAAAGTTTCAAAATCCCCCGTACGCGGGGCTGATAATATGGCGACGGCCTCCCAATGGCTGGAGTCGCGGGGGCTCGAGGATATTGAGTGTATTGTCCCCGATATGGCGGGTGTTGCACGCGGTAAAATGATGCCCGCCTCCAAATTTGTCGATGCACCGCGCATGTCCTTGCCCGGCTCGATTTTTCTCCAAACGATTACCGGGGATTATCCGTCCGATGACGAGGAGTTCCCCTATGATGCAGCCGATGGCGACATCCATCTTGAGCCCGATTTTTCGACTCTATCCGTTGTGCCTTGGGCGTCAGATCCAACCGCGCAAGTCATTCACGATGCTTTTCAGCAAGATGGGCGCCCGGTAGAAATAGCTCCTCGCCAGTTGCTTCGCCGCATTATCGACCTCTATCGCCATAAGGGATGGAAGGCGACCGTTGCACCGGAACTTGAATTCTACTTTGTTGAGCGCAATCAGGATCCGGATTATCCGCTAAAGCCACCGGTTGGGCGTTCCGGTCGGGCAGAGACGGGGCGGCAATCTTACTCCATGGCAGCCGTCAATGAATTCGATGATTTGTTCGACGATATTTATGACTTCTCCGAAGCCCAAGGCCTTGAGATCGATACGCTGATCCATGAAGAGGGTGCGGCGCAAATGGAAATCAATTTGCGCCATGGCGATCCCTTGGCACTTGCCGATCAGGTGTTTTTATTCAAGCGCACCATCCGTGAAGCTGCGCTGAAGCACAATATGTATGCAACCTTCATGGCGAAGCCGATTGCCAATGAGCCGGGTTCGGCGATGCATATCCACCAGTCGATTGTGGATACCAAGACGGGCAAAAATATTTTCTCCGATAAGGACGGAAAGCCGACGCCCGAATTCTTTTCCTTCATTGCGGGCCAGCAACGCTATTTGCCGCATGTCATGTGCATCATGGCACCTTATGTGAATTCCTATCGCCGCTTGGTACGTAAATCCGTGGCGCCCATCAATGTCCATTGGGGTTATGATAACCGCACCGTCGGGTTGCGCGTGCCCAATTCGGGGCCAGAAGCGCGCCGCGTTGAAAACCGGATCCCGTCATCGGATGCCAATCCCTATCTCGCCATCGCCGCCTCGCTTGCTTGCGGCTATCTCGGTATGACTGAAGGACTTACACCGTCTGAACCAATCGAAGGGTCAGCCTATGAGTTACCCTTTGGCCTGCCGCGTGGTTTGCTTGAAGCCGTACAGCTCTTCGAGGACTGCGAAGAACTGGCCGATATTTTTGGCAAAGGCTTTGTGGCGACCTATGGCGCCATCAAGCGCGCCGAGTTTGAAACCTATATGGGCGTCATCAGCCCGTGGGAGCGGGAATATCTGCTCTTGAACGTTTAATTTTTTATACTAGCAGGAATCATCATGGCTTCATCCAATCTCTATCCAACGGCTGAATTGCGCGCGGCGGATTCGCGGCATTATTTGCATCCGTTTACCGACTTCAAAGCGCTCGCTGCAGAGGGTAGCCGCGTCATGGTGCGGGGTGAAGGCGTTTGGATCGAGGATTCGGATGGCAATCGTTATCTCGATGGCATGGCGGGGCTTTGGTGCACCAATGTCGGGCATGGCCAAACCGCCATTGCCGACGCCGTGTATGAGCAGATGAAGGAATTGGCCTTCTATAATTCGTTTTTTAAAACCTCGAATGCCCCTGCTATTCGCCTGGCCGAGAAGCTCGCACAGCTTGCGCCCGCGCATGTTAATCACGTCTTTTTCTGCGGCTCGGGATCGGAGGCCAATGATACGGTTGTGCGATTGGTGCGGCATTATTGGGCGCTGAAAGGCAAGCCCACAAAAAACATTATCATCGCGCGGCACAATGCCTATCACGGCTCCACCATGGCGGGTGCCTCGCTGGGCGGCATGAAGCCGATGCATAGCCAAGGCGGCATGCCCATTCCGGGCATTGTCCATATCCCGCAACCCTATTGGTTCGGTGAAGGTGGCGATATGACCCCTGCGGAATTTGGTGTCTGGGCCGCACAACAATTGGAAAAGAAAATCGAAGAGCTTGGCGAGAACCGCGTTGCCGCCTTCATCGCCGAGCCTATTCAGGGCGCAGGCGGCGTGATTATTCCGCCCGAAACCTATTGGCCGGAAATCAAACGCATTTGCGAAAAATACGATATTTTGCTCGTAGCCGACGAAGTGATTTGTGGCTTTGGCCGGACAGGCCGTTGGTTTGGCTCTGACTATTATGGCATCAAGCCTGATCTGATGTCGATCGCGAAGGGACTTACGTCTGGCTATCTACCGATGGGCGGTGTGATGGTTTCAGATCGCGTGGCCGATGTCATCATAGGGATTGGTGAAGAGTTTTATCATGGCTATACCTATTCCGGTCATCCGAGTTGTGCAGCCGCCGCTCTTGCGAATTTGAAAATCATTGAAGAGCAAGGTCTCGTTGATCGCGTCGCCAATGATATCGGCCCTTATTTCCAAAAGCAGTGGTTGGCGCTTGGCGAGCATCCGCTCGTCGGCGAGGCCCGCATGGTGGGCCTTATTGGTGCTTTGGAATTGGTTCCGAATAAGCCATCACGTGCAGAAAAATTTGCCAATACGGGCGATGTCGGAACACTTTGCCGCGACATATCGTTCAGCAATGGCCTCATCATGCGTGCAACACGCGACAGCATGATCATTTCGCCGCCTTTGGTGCTCTCGCATGCCGAAGCCGATGAGCTGATCAAGCGGGCAACCAAGACGTTGGACGCAACCTATAGCGCGCTTAAAAAGGACGGCAGGGTTCACTAATCCAATGCTGAAACAAGAAGACCATGCGCCCTCCTATTATGCCGCGACGGCAAATGGCCTTGAATCCTTTCCGCGTTTAGACGGCGATGCGACAGCGGATGTCTGTATCATCGGCGGCGGCTATACGGGGCTATCCGCCGCACTGCATCTTTCCGAGCGTGGGCGTTCCGTTATTCTGATCGAAGCCAATCGAATAGGGTGGGGTGCCTCGGGACGAAATGGTGGCCAGCTTCACTCGGCACAACGACGGGAACAATCGACGCTCGAAAGCTGGTTCGGCAAAGCCGAAGCCCATCGCCTGTTTGATCTCGGCGAAGAAGCCAAGGGCCTTGTCAAAAGCCTGATCCAGAAACACGGCATATCCTGCGATTGGCAAAATGGCTTAATCCACGCGATCCATAAAGAGCGCTATCTCGACGATATGCAGCAAGAGATAGACCTGCTTCGTAATGATTATGGCGTTAATGACATCACGGTTTTATCGCGCGACGAGATTGCAGAACGCTTGGGCACGTCGGGCTATTATGGCGGCTGGCGGGAACAATCGGCAGGTCATCTGCATCCCCTTAATTATGCATTAGGATTAGCGCGCGCCGCAAAAGCCGCAGGTGCAATGCTGCATGAAGGCACACGCGCCCTTCGCATCACCGAGGGTGCTAAGCCACGTGTTGAAACATCGACCGGAACCATTACGGCAGATAGCGTTATTCTGGCGTGCAATGGATACATGCACGGGCTCGATGCGACGACTGAAGCCCGCGTGATGCCGCTTCATAATTTCATTCTCGCTACTGAGCCTTTAGGGGATCGGGCAACCCACTTGATACCCGGTCGCGAAGCAGCTGCGGATTCACGCTTCGTCGTTTATTATTGGCGCCTCTCGGCCGATAACCGAATGATTTTTGGTGGTGGCGAAACCTATGGCCGTCACTTTCCATCCGACATAAAAGGCTTTGTGCGCAAGCATCTCTTAAAGCTTTATCCGCAGCTGTCTGATGTGCGCATCGATTATGGGTGGGGCGGGACCTTGGCCGTAACGGTCAAACGCCTGCCCTTCATGCGGCGCTTGCGCCCAGGCCTTTATACGTCGGGCGGCTATTCGGGGCAGGGCGTAGGTACGGCGACAATGGCATGTAAAGTGTTGGCCGAGGCGATATGCGGCGAGCAAGACCGTTTCGATGTCTTCGCGCGCCTTCCCGCGCCGCCTTTTCCGGGCGGCACGCTCTTACGTTACCCGTCCATGGTGCTGGCCATGACGTGGTACGCGTTGCGGGATCGATTGTGATCAAAAAGATCAGGATTTTTTAGCCGCCAATCCCTGTAAATAATGCTGGATCACGGTCGACGCGGCAATCGCCGTAATGTCAGCATGATCATAGGCGGGGGCGAATTCCACAACATCCATGCCGCGCCAATCGAGCGTTGCAATCTTATCGATGGTCATCAGCAATTGCGCTGAGGATAGTCCACCCGAAACGGGCGTTCCGGTGCCAGGTGCGTAGGCAGGATCGAGCACATCGATATCAACGGTGAGATACGCGG
>JAPJMW010000126.1 GCA_026461505.1 Beijerinckiaceae bacterium | reverse complement strand
GCATCAACACCTATTGTCGTTCATGTCGTTACCGAAAAAGGTAAAGGCCACCCATTTAAAAAGCCGGATGTCGAGAAATACCACGCGGTTACGCCTTTCGATCCCGAGACGCTGGAGTTTGTGAAGGCAAAACCTAAAGCGCCGAGCTATACCAGCGTCTTTGCTTCAAGCTTAATCGACCATGCGCAGGCGGATGAAAAGATTGTCGCCATTACGGCCTCCATGCCTTCAGGTACGGGGTTGGATAAATTTGCCGAAATTTTTCCAAATCGGATGTTTGACGTTGGAATCGCTGAACAACACGCCGTTACTTTTGCCGCCGGAATGGCAACCGAAGGCATGAAGCCATTCTGCGCAATTTATTCAACGTTTTTGCAGCGCGGATATGATCAAGTCGTTCACGATGTCGCGTTACAAAACCTGCCAGTTCGGTTTGCAATCGATCGGGCAGGCTTGGTCGGGCAAGATGGGGCGACACATGCAGGCTCGTTTGACCTTTGCTACATGTCAGCCCTGCCAAACATGGTTGTCATGGCCCCGTCCGATGCCGTTGAACTCCGTCGTATGGTTGCAACCGCGGTTGCCTTTGATGACGGTCCGATCGCCTTTCGCTACCCACGCGGGGATAGCGCCGGAACCGATGACCCTTCTGAGTTGCGCCCCTTAGAAATTGGCAAAGGTCGAATTGTGCTTGAAGGCCATGATGTGGCGATCATCAATCTTGGCGCGCGAATGACCGCCTGTTTTGATGCCGCGTTCGAGCTTGAACAACGGGGAATTGCGACAACTTTGGCCGATGCGCGCTTTGCCAAGCCGATTGACACCGATCTGGTCGAGCGATTGGTTAAATCTCACCCAATGGTAGTAATCGTCGAAGAGGGTTCGATTGGTGGCTTCGCGTCCCACGTTTTGCACCATCTGGCGTTAAGAAATTTACTGGGAAAAGCGCAAATTATACCTGTTACGCTCCCGGACAGCTTTATCGCGCATGGTTCGCCTGCTGAACAATATAAAGACGCAGGTCTGGACTCGGACGGAATCGTCGAGCGCATTATGGTCGCGCGATTGGGACAAAGCTCGGGTCGCCCCTTGCATCTCAAATCAGCATCGGCCACGATGGCATAAAAGCGATATCGCTTTTGGTGCAGATCGTTAGATAAGGCCTATAATGTCGGTGCGTTTCCCTTTTTCTGCCATTGCCGGTCAGGATGAATTAAAACTGGCATTGTTGTTAACCGCTGTTGATCCCATGATCGGTGGCCTTCTCGCCCTTGGTGATCGTGGAACGGGAAAATCAACCGCCGTCCGCGCTTTGGCGGCTCTTTTGCCGGATATTAAGGCCACCACTTGCGCGTATCATTGCGATCCGGCCTCGCCGCAAACCATGTGTGATTCCTGTCGCGGGGACGCCAAGCCCAAGACCCGCAACATTCAAATTCCAGTTGTCGATCTCCCACTCGGGGCCACCGAGGACCGTGTCATCGGCGCGCTAAACTTGGAGCGGGCCTTGTCACACGGTGAAAAGGCCTTCGAACCAGGCCTCTTGGCGTCCGCTAATCGGGGCTATCTCTATGTCGACGAGGTCAATCTTCTGGAAGATCATATCGTTGACCTATTGCTCGACGTGGCTGCATCTGGTGAAAACGTGGTTGAGCGCGAGGGGTTAAGCGTCCGCCATCCCGCCCGCTTTGTGCTCGTTGGCAGTGGCAATCCGGAAGAAGGCGAATTGCGCCCGCAACTGCTCGATCGGTTTGGTCTGTCGGTTGATGTGCGAACGCCGGCCGAAGTGTCAATCTGGGTTGAAATCGTCAAGCGGCGACTGGCTTATGAGGCCGATCCGCAGGCCTTTGTCGCGCAACGGGCCGAAAGCGAAGTTGCTTTACAGAAAAAGCTCGTAGCGGGCCGCAAACGCTTACCCAATGTGACAACGCCTGATTCGGTGATGCAGCGTGCTGCCGAGCTGTGCATCCATCTCAAAACCGACGGGATCCGCGGGCAACTCACGCTCATGCGCGTCACCCGTGCTTTAGCGGCCTATGAAGGCAAGTCGACGGTGACAGAAGATCATCTGAAGCGCATGGCAGGCCCGGCGCTCAGGCACCGTCTGCGTCGTAATCCGCTTGATGAAACCGGATCCGGAACGCGCATTCACCGCGCGGTGGAAGAAGTCTTCGGCGCATGACATCTGACGGCATTTCCGATTCAACTGCGTCGGTTCATGCCGTGCTCATTGCTCGTCTTCTGGCGAGTGACCCGTCAGGTTTGGGCGGTGTTGTGTTGCGCGGCCCAGCGGGCCCGGTGCGGGAGAGCTGGATCGCCATGTTCCGCCGTTTTTTACCCGACTCTAAGCCCTTCATCAAAGTGCCACATCATGTGGCCAATGATCGGCTGCTTGGCGGGCTAGATGTAGCGGCGACGTTATCGTCCGGAAAGGCCATTGCCGAGCGTGGTCTTTTTTCGCACGTTCATGGTGGCGCTTTGCATCTCCTCTCAAGCGAACGTTTCGCGCTCGATAAAGCCTCTTATCTTGCGGCCGCGTTAGACAATGCAGGTTCAAACGGTTTTGGTATTGTGGCGTGCGATGAAGGGTTTGACGACGAAGAACAAACCCCATCGATTTTAACCGAACGGATGACCTTTCGTATCAATCTCAACGCGTGTGTCGCGTTCGATGAGATTGAAGCGGATGATGTATCAGGCATTGCCGCGCGTGCATCGCATCTTCCTGTGCCGGATGAACTTCTTCAAGCGTTAAGTGGCACGGCGGTGAGGCTTGGGATTTTGTCCCTCCGCCCCGTTTTATTTGCAGCTCGTGTTGCGCAATTAATTGCCGTACTTGAAGACGCTGACGCAGTTGAAGAAGAGCATGCGAAGCTGGCGGCGACCCTTGTCCTTGCGCATCGTGCTCGCTTCATGCCGATGCCCGATCAAGAGGAACAGCAAGAAAGCCCGCCTCCACCTTCTGAGGAACCGCCGCCCAACGAAGAACAAGAACCAACAACACCGACAGAGGGTGAATTGGCCGATGTGATTTTGGAAGCGGTTAGGGCAGCCTTGCCGCCGGGACTGTTAGAACAGCTTGACCATGCCTCATTGATCCAAAAATCTGCAAAATCGGGCGCAGGTTCAATGTCGCAAAAAGCTGGTAAAATGCGGGGTCGTCCTGCCGGCACGCGACGCGGCGATCCGCGCCAAGGCTCGCGGCTTAATCTGATTGAAACACTGCGCACAGCAGCGCCTTGGCAAAATTTAAGACGACGCGCTCAGCCTGGTCGCACAGGCGTTATCGTTAGCAAAGAAGATTTCCGCGTTAATCGATACAAGCAAAAGCGTGAAACAACCGCTATTTTTGTCGTTGATGCGTCAGGCTCCGCGGCTATTCGCCGTATGGCCGAAGCGAAAGGTGCGGTCGAATATATTCTGGCCGATTGTTATGTAAGACGCGATAAAGTGGCGCTCATTGCATTTCGTGGAAAAGCCGCCGAGGTTCTATTGCCTCCGACACGATCCTTGCAACGCGCACGCCGCAGCCTGGCGGATCTTCCGGGCGGGGGCGGCACGCCACTTCCTGCCGCGATCGATTCGGCGATTATCGTTGCCGAGCAAGTACGCCGTGGCGGTGGCACGCCCATCATTGTATTCCTTACCGATGGTCGCGCGAATATTACCCGTGATGGTACGGCGGATAGAGCCAAAGCATCGGTGGAATCAGAAGAAGCAGCCAAGGCTTTGCGTCTAACAGGCGTTCAAGCACTAATGATTGATCTTTCCGAAAATCGGGATGGTGCAGCCCGTAAGCTTGCAGCAGCCATGGGCGGCGTTCATTTGCCGTTGCCCTATGCCGATGCTGCTCGGATTTCCCAAAATGTCAGCCTCGCAATGAAGGCAGCGCGAGGCTCCCGATGACGGTTTCGTTGCAATGGGAGCGAGACGGCCATGATTGGCCGAACCGAACCGCAAGTCGATTTATAAGTGCGGGTGGTATTATTTTTCATGTCCAAATCATGGGTGAGGGAACCCCTATTCTCCTTGTTCACGGGACGGGTTCATCAACCCATACTTGGCGGGATGTGATGCCGCTACTGGCGCAAACCCATCAGGTCATTGCACTCGATCTCCCCGGACATGGCTTTACAAAATATGCAAGCGCATCGCAGTTATCTTTGGCCGGAATGGCAAAGGCGATTAGCGATCTTTTGAATGTGATGAACCTAATACCGGATCGGGTGGTAGGACATTCTGCAGGGGCGGCTATTCTTGTTGAGATGGTGCAAGCGGGTTATATTAAACCAGCTGATATTATCAGCTTTAATGGCGCATTTTTCCCTATAGCAGGCTTTATCGGCCAGTTCTTTTCGCCTCTTGCCAAGGCGATAGCATCCTTTGGTGTTCTTCAAAAAATTATTGTTAGTATGGCGGATCGCCCTGCTATCGAGCGGCTATTGAATGATACAGGCTCTCATATCAACGACCAAGGTATCCGATATTATTTAAAGCTCTTTAGTGATGAAGGTCACGTAGGCGGAACATTAAGCATGATGGCCGCGTGGGAACTCGGCGGAATGGCCGCTATGCTTCGTCGCTTAGGGACAAAATTATATCTCGTGAAAGCCACCAAAGATCGAACCGTCTCGCCTGAAACAGCCGACGAGGTCGCTCAATTAGCCCATAATTCCGCGATTATTATCATGAAGGGCCTTGGCCATTTATCGCATGAGGAAGACCCTCTAACCGCTGCAAAAATTATTTTAAATCCCGAAGACTTTAGGGCACTATCTCACGATCAGGACTATGCATCCGGGAGAGCTTCATGATGCTTGTCGACCATCCGCAGCGCCGCGCTTTGAACGACGAAGTTCATGCCCGCCCGCCCGAGCGGCTTCGTGCGCCGATGCGCCTTACCTATCTCGCGATGTTCTCGTCTGGCGATCGAACTAAGGATACGGCGGCCATCCAATCACTGATCACCATGATGAGTGGAAAGCCATTAGGTGAGGAGCAAAATCATTATAGTGCTGATTTTGGCAGCTTCCGAGTGAAATGGGAGCGGCATAATGAATTTGTGCGGTATAAATTTTTTGTCTCTGGTGATGAAGCCCATCTCTTTTCAGATCCCGCGATCAATGTCGTACCAAAAGAATGGCTGGCTAGCTTGCCGGGAGAAGTTATTGCCGCAAACCACGCCGTTCTTTTGCCGATGCCCGAGGAGCAGATCCGGACCGATCAATTATCAGACGAGGTCTTTGCCGGAAATGCATTGATCGGCTCGACGACGTCGGGTGGAAAAGGCATCGTATTAACCGATTTTCGAATTCATGCTGATGGATTTGGCCGAATTGTTTTTTACGATGGCGGCTTAACGCCAAGGCAATTTGGTCGTCTCGTTCAGCGTATTATGGAGATTGATACCTATCGCTCTATGGCGCTACTGACTTTTCCGATTGCTAAAGAATTATCGCCGTTTTTACATCATTCGGAGCAAGAATTATTATCCATTATTGCCGGCATGGAACACGCAACTGAAGAAGATGAGCCGGAATTATTTGACCGGATTACCCATCTTGAAGCTCAGGTTGAACGGCGGCGTTCGGATACGCATTTTCGCTTTTCGGCTGGCGACGCCTATTATGATATTGTTCAAAGCCGCGTTGAGGATTTGCGCGAAGGTCGTATCGAAGGCTTGCAGACTTTTCGGGAGTTCAATGATCGTCGATTGGCGCCGGCGATGGCAACCTGCCATGCCGTTTTTTCCCGACATGAAGCTTTGCTAGAACGTATTGGTCGCACAACGCTTCTTTTGAGTACTCGGGTAAACGTAACGCGTGAAAAGCAAAATCAGGCTGTTCTGAAATCTTTAGACCGACGCGCAAATCTCCAACTGCGCTTACAGCAGACCGTTGAAGGGCTCTCGGTTGCAGCCATTAGCTATTATATCGTTGGCCTCGTTGGCTACGGCGTAAAAGGACTTAAAGCCTATGGTGTCGATATCAACGCCGATATCGCGGTGGCCGTTTCAATTCCTATCGTCGTTGGCATCGTAGCCTTTGGACTTTGGCGGTTTCATAAAGCGCTTGATAAGGATTTTAGAAAATGATCGGCCAAAATAATCAACCCCATGCGCTTATTATTGGTTCGGGCTTTGGTGGATTAGCCGCAGCGATCCGTCTATCGGCTAAAGGCTGGCGCGTAACAGTTGTCGAAAAACTGGATGCTCCTGGTGGACGCGCCTATGTGTACAAACAAGATGGGTTTACCTTCGATGCGGGCCCCACCATCATAACGGCGCCCTATTTGTTGGAGGAATTGTGGCAGTCGGCCGGAGCTAAATTAGCTGACGATATCGATCTTAGGCCCATCGATCCATTTTATACCATCCGGTTTGACGATGGTGACGTCATTAGCTGTGTTGCTGATCTTGATGGCATGCGCAAGGAAGTTGAACGCATAGCGCCTGAAGATGTTGACGGCTTTAATCGCTTTGTTGCTGCAAGCAAAGACATCTACGACATTGCTTTTACGGAGTTAGCCGATCAGCCATTCAATGATTTCATGTCGGTTGTCAAAGCTGCGCCAGATCTTATCCGATTAAAAGGATATCGCTCGGTTTTCAGCGTCGTGAGCGACTATTTCACCAATCATAAATTGCGTGTGGCCTTCAGTTTTCATCCGCTTCTGATTGGCGGAAATCCACTCACGACCACAGCCTATTATTGCCTGATTGCGCATCTTGAACGCTTGCATCTCGTCCATTTTGCGATGGGTGGAACGGGTGCTCTTATTAAAGGTATGATCAATTTGATGGAGCGCAAAGGCGCTACTATTCGGTATAATTCGCAAGTTGATCGAATTCTTATTACGAATGATCGTGCAACCGGCGTCCGCTTAATGTCTGGCGAAGTCATTAATGCCGATATTGTTGTCTCCAACGCAGACGCGGCGACAACCTATCGTTCCTTGCTAAAAGAATATCCTCGCAAGCGTTGGACGGATCGCAAACTTGCCAGAGCGAATTATTCGATGAGCCTCTTTGTATGGTATTTTGGAACCAATAAACGGTATGAAGATGTCTATCATCATATGATGATTTTAGGTCCTCGCTATGAGCAATTGCTGACCGATATTTTTAAACGCAAAATTTTGGCTAAGGATTTCAGTCTTTATCTGCATCGTCCGACCATGACAGATCCCTCATTGGCGCCAGAAGGTTGCGATACATTTTACGTCTTGGCGCCTGTGCCTCATCTTGATAGCGGAACCGATTGGAAGACGCAGGCGGAACCCTATCGGAAGGCGATTGAAAAGCGGCTTGAAGAAACCGTTCTACCGGGCCTTTCCGATCATATCGTGAGCTCCCATATGCTGACGCCGATTGATTTTCAGGATCGGCTTTTGTCTTATAAGGGTGCAGCTTTCTCGCTTGAGCCGCAATTGTTTCAAAGCGCGTGGTTCCGTCCGCATAATAGAAGCGAGGAAGTCGAGGGGCTTTATCTTGTCGGCGCGGGAACCCATCCGGGTGCCGGTCTTCCGGGTGTTATCTCATCGGCAAAAGTTGTGGCCGATCAGGTGCCGGATGCTGATGCCTTTCGCATGAGCCGCGTTACTATCCCAGCGTAATGGCGGTATCCGCCATCAAGCTTCCACCAATGCCAAATAATGATAGAAACGCCCGTAGTCAGCGGGATTGCCCACATCAGCGGGTTTAAAGCGAGTGCGGGTAAAATTCGGATCGAGCCAAAGGCCATGAAAGCGGTATAGACAGAAATACCTGAGCCAACCAGTGCCTTAAGGTGCTCTTTCAACCAATCCTTAGGGCCAGTCTTTGGTTTATAAAGAAACCAGAGATTGGTGAAGGCCGTAGCAAATCCGACAAAGGAAATGGCTACCATCAAAACTTGATCAATTAGTATTCCCTGAATGGCGCAATTCAGTGCGGCAAGAATGAGTAAGGGTTGCAGAGCCACGTTTCGCCACTCGCGCATGGCGGCGCGATTATGCTTATGTTGAACACAGAGCCATCCATACCAAGTAAGATTGATCGTAAGGACGCCGAGGAAAAGCATCATCCAGCCGAAAATACCGCGAATGAATTCGGCATCGAATTGACCGGCCAAATGCGGATGGGTTGTTAAGGGATCAATGAGTGTCAAAAGGCTCATGCAGATGGCGAAGCTGCCGGTCGCGAGTAACACGCGCGTAAAGATTTTGCCCCAACGACGGTGATTGGCGCCACCTTTGCGACCGATAACGGGAATCCAAAAGCTTATCGCGCCGGTCGCCCCAGTCGTGATGTGCAGTGCGATCAAAATTCGAAAGAGATCGTGGATCATTATCAAGGCCTGCCTACTTGTGAAAAACCGTAACACTTGACATGATCATCTGTAAAGAAAACTGGAAATGGCCGGAAGCCGCCGGAAACGACAATCGTGTTTAAGCCCCCTCGACCCCGCCCCCTTAACGCTCTTGCGTCTTTAATTCGAGCAATGATGAGCGGCGATGGTAATCTTTTGAACTTAATTCCGGGTGCTGCCTATCGCATGGATATGGGGCCGCTTGGCTGGTCGAGGCGTTCAACCTATATCGTCAACCAGCCGGACCTTGTGCGGCAGGTACTGCTCGATCCCGAAGAAATCTTTCCGAAGTCGGATTTGATGGTCAATGCGCTTGAGGCGTTAATCGGCGATAGTATCTTTGTTTCGTCTGGCGCCACATGGCGTCGTCAGCGCGATATGGTAGATCCGGCTCTTACCATGATGCGGATTAATCGTGCCTTTCCGTCCATGGAAGCGGGCGTTGCCGATAGTCTTCAATCACTGAAGCGAGAGGCTGAATCGGGCGCCCCCTTTAGTCTTGATTTGATGATGTCCCATTTAACGGCAGATATTATTTGCCGAACCGTTTTTTCTACAGGCCTGGAATTTGGGGCCGCGCAAGAAGTGTTCGATGCTTTTACTCTGTTCGAGCGTAGTGTGGCGCAGGTCGAAATCGTTCGACTTGTTACCGAGAAGGCTTGGACGAAGGCCCCACAAAAGCCCGAAGTTCTTGAGGCTTGCCGCATTATCCGCAAACATCTTGGTGATCTCCTTGATCGCAAACAGGCGGAGCAAGGCGCAAGCTTTGACGACATCGCCGAGGCCCTGTCGCTTGCTAAGGATGCGGATGGTAATGGCTTTACCCGCGAGGAGTTGATTGACCAACTTGGCGTCTTGTTTTTGGCAGGTCACGAAACCAGCGCCAGTGCCCTGACATGGGTGTTTTATGTGCTGGCCCAACAACCCCAGATGGTGGCCCGAATTCGCGCAGAAGTTGAAGAATTGGTGGGTGATGGCCCAATCACGTTTGAGCATACAAAAAAGCTCGTTTTCACGCGAAATGTCTTTCGAGAAACTATCCGACTCTATCCCCCAATCACCTTTCTTCCGCGTGTGACTACTCGAAACACCGTTTTAGGTACTCGAAAAATACGCAAAGGAGCGTTGGTTATCGTGTCTCCTTGGGTGCTTCATCGGCATGAAAAATATTGGCAGGATCCGGATGTATTTGATCCGGAACGGTTTTCTCCCGATCGCGAGCGCGAGATCCCGGCAAACGCCTATATTCCCTTCGGTCTCGGCCCCCGCATCTGTTCCGGCGCCGCTTTTGCCAGCATCGAGGCCGTGCTTATCATCGCTAGCCTATTGAGATCATTCGATTTTTCCGTTCTTAATCCGGAAAAAGTGACGCCCGCGGCGCGCTTAACCACCCGCCCGACGGAGCAAATTTTTATGCAGGTTCGGGCTTTATAAAATGACCCGATCGGTTCTCTTAACCTTGGGACGTCTTCCAAAAGGCCTTGATATTGCGAGAAGTTTTGCGAGCTTAGGCTGGCGCGTTGTCGTTGCCGATCCTTCCCCCTCCCATCTCATGGAGGCTTCCCGTTCGGTAACAAAAAGCCACCGAGTCCCACCCCCTTCCACCGAACCAAGGGCCTATCTCGCCGCTTTAGCACGGATTATTGCCGAAGAATCGATCGATTTCGTCATTCCGGTTTCTGAAGATGTGATGTTTGTGGCCGAATTGCCCAGTTTTCTCGATTCTGCGGTTCCGGTTTTATCAATGCCAGCGGATGATATTCATCGGGTGCATGATAAATTCGATTTTATCGCATTGGCGAGCGAATTGGGCCTTATGGTGCCCGAATCGGCGGCATTTGGGACGGAATTAGCTCAAAACATCGCGAAATCGGGCCCTTTTATTCTGAAGCCACGTCATTCTTGCGCGGGAAACGGAGTGCGGTTTTTTGCCCAAGGCGCTACCATAGAGGCACAAAAAGACGATGTAATTCAACGCCTTATTCAAGGCGAGGAGCGGAGTACCTGTACGCTGGCGATCAATGGCAAAGTGATTGCGACGGCGATTTATCGGGCGACTGTTTTATCGGGTACGGTGGCGTGCGGTTTTGAGCGTGTGGAAGTGCCTTTGATCGATGCGTGGGTTCAGCGCTTTGTTGCTGCAACCCATTGGAATGGCTTTATTTCTTTTGACTTTATGCTCGATTCGGACGGCATTCCTCATGCCATTGAGTGCAACCCTAGGACGACGAGTGGGTTGCATTTCTTTGAGACGGAGGACATCGCACCTGCCATTTTGGGGCAAAAATCCACGATTCGGTTTAGAAAAGAGCGGAAATTGATGCAATTTTGGTCTTGTGTTCAAGAAACGCAGGATAGTTTTGGTGATTGGCCGCGGTTTCGGGACAATCTTGTGCATCTTTGGAAGACCAAAGACGTCACCTTTGCTAGCGATGATCCTTGGCCAATGATTTCAATGCCTTGGACCGCCCGAGGGATTATCGCAGACGCGCGGCGTGAAAACATTCCCTTCGGAATCGCGGCAACACGAGACCTTGCATGGACGCGGCCTTTATCGGAATGGACTGCATTGTCAGGTGAATAAGCGCAGTGTTACGCTACATAAAACGCAGGTTCAGATAGTGGGAAGCTACTTTTGATTTATGATTCAGAAATAGCCCGTTTGCTGGTCAGCCCCGCTGATCTCGCCGAATGCCGCGCCATGATCAAGGCGGGCTCCAAGACGTTTTACACAAGCTCAAAACTCTTACCACAGCGCATACGCGATGCCGCCCGTCAGCTCTATGCGTTTTGTCGGGTTGCGGATGATGTGGTCGATGAATCCGACGATATCGAAGCAGCCGTTGAAAGTCTCCGTTTGCGCCTTGATGCGATCTATGCGCTCAAGCCCGAACCCCATTGTGCGGATCGTGCCTTTGCTGATCTAGCCTTGACCTATTCGATTCCCCGCAGCCTACCCGACGCTTTAATTGAAGGCTTCGCATGGGATGCTTCCGGACGACGGTGTAAAACCGCCAACGATGTTTATGCCTATTCCGTTCGGGTCGCAGGTGCGGTGGGAGCGATGATGGCGATCATCATGCGTTCACGCTCATCAGAGGCTATTGCGCGCGCTTGCGATTTAGGGGTGGCGATGCAGCTGTCCAATATTGCGCGTGATGTCGGTGCTGATGCTAAAATTGGTCGGCTCTATTTACCAGAAGATTGGTTGCGCGAGGTTGGTATTGATCCGGACGCTTTCCTTGCAAACCCAAAGCCATCGCCAGAATTGACGCTTGTGATCGAGCGGCTTTTAAACGATGCCGATCATTTTTATGAGCGTTCGATTTCAGGCATTGCCATGTTACCCAAACGCTGCCGACCTGCCATTCATGCATCAAGGCTGCTTTATTCTGCTATCGGTCATCAAGTGCGTCTCAATGGGTATGATAGTATTAG
>JAPJMW010000011.1 GCA_026461505.1 Beijerinckiaceae bacterium | reverse complement strand
CATAAGTCCTAAGGGCCACCTCATTGACGGGTAAGCCATCGGAATCTTCGAACGGCGTTGGTACTGTGACATAACACCCTTCAAGTGCCCGCTTTAACTTTTTTTGCATCACCGCCCCCATCTGAAGAAGGCAAAAGCCCTCTGCCCGCGCCGAAGACACGACGCGCCACGCTCACCCGAACTGGGTGTTGTTAATCTATCTTTGAACGGATCGACGATTTGCGACGGGTCGATCTTGCAGCCAGATTTGCATCGGGATTTGGAGATTTATTGACTTTTTCGGCAATTAATTTTACTTTTTCAGCAAATTTGATGAGAAGAGCGATGCCCCACTCACAAACCAATCAAACGGGTGCTCCCCATTTCAATCTCATACTGCAACCGGAATTCCCACTGAATGCGCTTATTTTGGCAAGCGACGCCCTTCGCATAGCTAATCAAAATTCGGGTCAAACCATTTTTACTTGGTCTTTGGTGTCAGACGACGGCAATGCCGTTCGCGCCAGTAATGGTATGTGGATCGATGCCGATTGTTCAATTGCAAATATGCCCACTGGTCAGGTGTATCTCCTTTTTGAAGGTAATCTCCCAACCCAAAAAATTTCACAGAAGCTACTCAACCAATTGCGGCAAGCTGCACGGTTTGGTGCAATCGTTGGAGGTGTTGACACGGGCGCTTTTGCTCTCGCTCAAGCCGGACTCATAGGCCGCGATCGACGCGTCGATACAGTCTTACACTGGGAAGCGGTTCCAACGTTTAGAGAGCGGTTTCCTTCGGCGAAGCCCCTAAATCGCATTTATTTAATCGAAGAAAATCGCGCTCTGAGCGCCGGTGGCGTTGCAACACTTGATATGATGTTGGATCTCATCGCACAATTCGAAGGCGAGCCCTTGGCAAATGAAATTGCCAACGCTTTGGTACACACACGGAGACCGTCGGATCTGCTTCAAAGAAGCGATGGACTTATTGAAACGGATTCCGATTCCTTGTCGGCGCGCGTAGTAGCTTTGATGGAGAAAAATCTCGACTTTCCACTGGGCCTCGAAGAGCTTGCCGCTAAGCTTGATATGTCCGCACGCACGCTATCTTATATGTGCCGCCAGATTTTTGGTGAATCGCCTATACGGCTCTATTTGAAAATTAGGCTACAGGCAGCGAGAAATTTTTTATTTTACGAAGAATTTTCGATCAAAAATGTTTCAGATGCATGTGGCTTTTCTTATCCTGCTATATTTTCTAGAACTTTTAAATCACAGTTTGGTCAATCACCTCGCGAATTTCGAGCTCGGTTGCGAAAAGATCAAAGTATGGCAACACGACCCGAAATTCGGAGATTGATTCGAAATTCAAAATGAAACTAATTCGAAATTCTTTGTTTAAAATAATAATGCCTCCGCATATCCACTTAAGAATTTTTAATTAACAACCGAAATTAAAGAAGCGTGGTAACGGACGTAGCCACGGCCTATACAGTACCTTCTGGATTGAGCTGTTCAATACGTAATTCTGAACCGTTTAAATCATTGATATTTATAATAAATTAGGATCACTAATAGTTTGTTGCGGGGACCCGAAATCCCTGAGAATTTCTGCTTTCATGCCCTATTTGAGTGGCAACAAAACCGTGATCGTGAGTTCAAGGTAACCCGCGCTAGGCCTAATCGTCATTAAGTAAGCATTGGCTCATGCTTTTACATCGAGCCTATTTATTGCTTCAACATTAGCAGCGGAAGTTCCTTTCGGATCAAATTCGGAAGCAACCCACGTATCGACAATTGCTTTTGCCAATTCCGGGCCAATTACCCGCGCTCCCATCGTAATAATTTGAGCATTGTTCGATTTAGCGGCACGCTCCGCAGAATAGGTATCATGCGTCAAAGCTGCACGAATTCCAGGCACCTTATTTGCTGAAATGCAAACACCAATTCCTGTGCCACAACACAAAATGGCGCGATCATAATGCCCCGCGATCACTTCATGAGCAACATGGGCAGCCATATCGGCATAAAAGCCCGGAGCACTCAGATTGGCCACGTGATGCTGTCCTTTATTCTTCAAATGTGCTTCGATGATAGTTACTAGAGGAACTCCGGCACTATCTCCAGCAATCGCGATTTTCATTTCTTTTTCCTCTTAACTGTTGTGTACGCTTTTAGATCACATCCGATACACGTTTTAGAATATCCAAATAGCCATTTAGGTTCCAAGCTGAGCGGCCGATAAACAAACCGTCAACATGCGGGCAAGCGATAAGTTCTGCACAATTATCTGAATTGACCGAGCCGCCATATAAACAAGGGACACGTCGGCCAACTATCGATTCAGCTAATGCAATGATTTCGGCCTGACGGGCATCGGCATAATCAGCGCTAGCGGGAATACCATGTTCGCCAATAGCCCAAACCGGTTCATAGGCAAACAGTACGTTCGCCGAATACTGAGCCGGAGAAAGGCGGCCGAGGGCAGACTTTACTTCATTTGCCAATATGTCAGATGCGCGGCCACTTTCACGCTCAGCGAGAGTTTCTCCGACGCAGATCAACGGAATCAGCCCGTGGCGTACAGCCGATTCAACTTTAAGCCCAACCGTTTCGTTTGTTTCGCCAAAATACGTTCGGCGCTCTGAATGACCAAGTTCTACGATATCAAGATCACAGTCGACCAGCATGGGTGCAGAAATTTCTCCAGTCCAGGCCCCAGCATCTTGCCAATGCATGTTTTGAGCCCCAACGAGAACCGAGGTTTCAGAGAGAGCTGACTTTACTTGTCGAGCCGCAGTAAAGGGAGGTATAATAAATCTCTGAATGCGCGCATTGTGCTCCGCATCACTTTCAACCAGCCCGTCTGCAAATTCCAACGCATCGGGCAAGGTCTTGTTCATCTTCCAACTTGTACCGATCCAAAAAGACGGATGTTTCATTGGATATTTTTCATTTGTTTAACAAATTTCATTGGTCTATTCCTGATATAAAGCCAAGTGATTTTGAGTTCAAACAACGAAGCGCCCTTTTATATTTTTAAATCAGCTGCGCCACTGTTGATATGTGGCGCCCAGAATGCAACAGATTCAGCAATTTGTCTTATCACTTGGCGGTCGTCCGGTTCGCGTTCCTTAAAACTAAGCTCCAAGCAAATTTCATTGTTTACACCACCGCCCTCACGGAATGCGTCAAGTAATGGCTCGGGCTGAATTCGACCCTTGACATTATATTCCGTGGTAAAAGGTCGATGACCGCCCTTATCCAATAGTGACTGTTTGATATGGATAATTGGCGAAAAACGCGGCACCGCTCTTGCCCAAGCATATGGGTTAAAATCATCTGGATTAGTGCTGCATACGTCACCATGGTCAATATCGGCCATCATCCACAATGGAATCGACATCTTCCTGGCAGCGATGCGCTCTTGCAGTGCCTTTGCATTGAAAATGGTATCGCCAAATTCGCGCCCGACAGACATCGGCTCCCAGAACAGGTATTTTAGTCCGGCAGCGCGAGCATGTTCAGCAAGTTCAGCCCAATGATCCAGCGCGATGTTAATCAACGCATCGCGGCGGGTCAGATCATCAAAATCAGCATAAGTGAAGATTGCAAATTGAGTACCGAGCGCAACACCGCCTAAATCAGCTATGATGCTCACAAAATTTTTGAACCACTCAAGATAATATCGACGAACGTCAGCATCTGGATGACCAAAATGGTTCAATCTACCGTAAGGTCCTGTCATGCCCGACGTCACTCTTACACCAGTTCGCAGCATAGCTGATTTCATCTGATGCGTCAGTCGACAGACTACAGATGCGGGCCAACTTGGATTTATGAATTCGTGAGTGAGTTGCAGATCCCGAATGCGAAGATCGCGAGCGGTCACCTCAACTAGTTCGGTGACATCAGCGAACCGATTTACCAAGGGATTTGTATTTAATGAAAGGGTGAAGGCCATCGCAAATCCTACTGAAGGTCAAATGCGGGTATAATGAAATCTGGCATCGTATCATCGGCGCAAAATGTCATAAGCTCGGTATCTGTTAAGTCCGCGTACAGGCCCGTACGCACTAACGCAGTTTTGTGTCCAGCGACTTTCCCGCCCGCAATATCATGGATAGGACTATCACCAATACAAAGTATCCGATCAGCTGCAATTCCGGGAAAGTGACGTGCGGCTTCAGCATAAATCAGCGGATAGGGTTTGCCGATCAATTCGACGGGCCCACCACATTTTGCATATACTTCGGCAATTGCTCCAGCGCCCGGATAGCGAGCAGTGGCGGTCAGCATTTTTAAATCTGGATTGGTGCAAATCATCGGAGTTCGCCGCCGCGCAGCAGTCGCCAAGAGACTAATGTAATTCTCAAACTCGATTGTATCCGTATTGCTACCCGCCAGCAATAGAAGATCGGCCTCATCAGGGCTGGCAACGCGGACCAGATTGAGCCCGTCGATTGCACTTGTATCATTGTCGCGAGCATGCAGCCAAATTTTTGCATGGTACGGTAGAGTGTGCCCGATCCGGCGGGACAATTCATAATAAGCCGCCTCACCGGATGACATCACCATGAGATAGGAATCGCGTGAAAAACCGAGTTTGGTAAGCCTCGCCTCATTTGATACTGCGCGCTTGCCAGAATTCGATAACAGCACGATTGGTTTGGCTAATTTAGCCAATCGTTCAAGATTTCGAGGCGCAAATTCATAAGCGCCTTTGCCATTAAGAAGAACGCCAAATTGGTCAATCAGAAATGCGTCGAATTGCGGCGCAAGTAATGCAAGCGTTGTGCAGATCACGCTGCCCCCCTTTGTGCGAGCAATGCCGCACCAAAAGCAGCCTCGTCCGACTTAGCCGTTAACATCGGCACATTTAGGGTTCGCGCGCGGATAGTGTTGAAGGCTTTATAGCCCGCTGCACCGCCCAAACTCCGTACGGATCGCAACTCAGGCGCTCCAAGTTCTGCGAGCCTCGCAAATCCAAGCGCCTCGATACCAGCAATTCCTTCAAACAAGGCTTGCAGAAAAGTCGTGTCTGAGGATGGTCGCGGTGTTGTGCGCGAGACTAACTTAGGGTCCACAATTGGGAAACGTTCACCAGGCTTTGGTAAGGGATAATAACTTAGGCCTGTGGGCTGGTCCGGAACAAGTGTTCGCGTCAGGGCTTCGATTTCCTCAACAGTGAAATGTGCAAGCAGCGCTGAACCGCCGGAGTTCGATGCGCCGCCAGCCAACCAATTCCCGAGAATGCGATGACTGTAGATACCGAATTCCGGCGAGAAGATTGCTCGATCTGACAAAATTTTAAGTGTCAATGTCGTACCAATAACAGTAACACCCTCCCCCGGAAGCGTTGCGCCGGTCGCTACAAACGAAGCGCAACCGTCTGTGGTCCCTGCAACTATTTTTGTATGATTAGGCAGCCCAAAAGTAGTCGCCGCAGCGACAGTGATATCGCCGACAAATGTTCCTGGCTCAACCACGTCGGGTAAAAGAGCGAGATTAAGATTGGTCGCGGCGATCCAGTCAGGCCATTGTCCTAACACCGGATCATAACCGGTTTTCAATGCGTTATTCGTATCAGAAATCATCTGTCCGGAAAAATGCCAAGCGATCCAATCTGCCTGATGTAACAGCTTTGATCCTCCTAAAGGTTGAAGCAGAAGCGCCCTGGCTAATCCTGATGTTGGACCATGTGCTGCACTATTATGTGGTGCATGCGAAGCGATGGTCTCAAGAATTGCCGCATCCTGACATGAATCATTGTACATCAAGCCATCGGCAAGTGGCATTCCCATTGTATCGACGGCCAACATCGTGCCCGACGTGCCATCAACAGCAAGTGCAGCGATGCGGTTGCGGTCGACCTGCGATAGCGCCCCGTTAAGTGCAGCGCTCGCAGCGCGCCACCAGATCTGAGGATTACGGGGATTAATTCCAAAATCAGACAGCGCGGATTTAAAGGATGATCGCTCATTGCCGTTGACATCAATGACAACGGCCCGCGCCCCAGTGGTCCCAAGATCAAGGCCTAGAAACAGGTCAGGATACATTAAGAGCCTGCCTATATTTCTCGGCGTCCCAATCCAGCAATTCTGCGTTTTGTTCTGCCGTGATGATTTGAACCGGTGCACGCTCCGGCAAACGGAGCAGTACATCGCCGAGGCATTGCGCTAATGCCAATGCACTTGGAGTTGCATCTGATCTGATGAGCGCACCTGCGCCCGGCACTAACATGAGAATTGGTGGAGTTAGACCCAACCTGCTTCGTCGCGCTATAGCTTCTTCGAGTGTTTCGTTCGCCTGAAGCACGGTCACGGCAACACCCAAAAAAATGACATGATCAGGGTAAAGGCTACCGACCTCCGCTGCCGCGGTCAGATCAGGATAAAGAGCAACTTGATGCGTCGGATGATCAGTTGGCAACGAAATAAAATCCGGCGTTGCTCGGACAGCGAGAGCTTTAAAATCCGGATTGAGTAGAGTGCGAATTGGTGCATTCAGCGCTGCTATAACACGCATCAATAATGTATTTGCCGCATCAACCGTGTTCGCTGCCACGATCAATCCATGGTTCCCCAAAAGCACTACATCTATATTGGGTTCAAGGACATTTGATACGAGAGCGGCCAGTCGGGCGCCTGGCTTAACATAGGGCACGAACGCCCAGTTAAAGCTTTTTAGTTTTTCAGCCAGAATAACAGGGGCGTCTGACCGGATTACAATCGCAAGCGTGTTGACGCAATGGACATGCACGACAACCCGCTGCGCGAATACTGCATGAAGGGACGTTTCAATCGATGGGCGCAATGTTCCCGATAGACAAAATTCAGCCGGCTGATCAGCGCGGGGATGGCGTTCTTGAATGGCGATTTGCATGGCTGGCAAATCAACAGGCACAAAGATGTCACGCGTGAGCGCATCGGCTAAAAGAGTCCCTGATGCCTTAATCCACATCACTCGACCATCCTTGACCGACGTATTCCCGCCCGCCGCTTGTATGATCAACGGATTTGCACCGATTGCGGCAGAAAAATCGCAAAGAGCAGAAAAGTCGTCTGGGAGTGAATACATTTAATTTCTTCACGTTAAGCTGGCAAACCAATTTGTAAATTCGGCCTGCTCAGCAGATGACAGATGTAATATATGTTTGGTCCGCCGCATGAGAATATCTTCGGGCGTGCGCGCCCATTCAGAACGAAAAAGATATTGCGCTTCCGCTTCGTACAAAGCCCCCCCAAAATGCCGACCGAGCCCGTCAAGGGTGTTCGCCTCGCCAATTAAATTGCGGGCGCGAGTGCCATAGAGGCGAGCATAATGCTTGACCAACTGGTTGGGGAGCCAAGGATAATCTAACTGTAAGCGCTCAATAAACATTGAGAAATCGGCATTAGAAATATCACCGCCTGGCAGATGTCCGCGTACGGTCCAATCTGGTCCCATATCTGGAAAAGTTTTTTGCAATAATTGGACACCATGTTCCGACAATTTACGAAATGTCGTGATCTTACCGCCAAACACATTCAAGAGTGGCGCACCCGCGTTATTGAGATCAAAAACATAATCCCGCGTGACTGCTGACGGATTACCTGCTCCATCGTCAAATAGAGGACGCACGCCGGAAAATGATTGCAAGACATCCTCACGTCGTAAATTGTGTTTGAAATAGCGGTTTACGGCATTCAACAAATACCTAATTTCTTCCTCGTCCGCAGCGACATCTTCGGGCCGACCATTGAAGGCAATATCTGTTGTCCCAATCAGCGCTTTATCACCCTCGTAGGGATTAATAAAAATGACCCGCTTGTCGGTATTTTGTACGAGATAGGCATGGTCACCGTCCCAGAATTTGGGCGTGATAATATGGCTTCCTTTAACCAGTCGAACATTGCGCTGACTATTGCCGCCAACGACTTGATTGATAATCTGATTAACCCACGGGCCCGCTGCGTTCACAAGCGCGCGCGCTAAAACCGACTGATCACCCGACGGGCCAGTGAAATGAATGCGCCACAAATCACCTTCACGCCGTGCACTTTTACAAACAGTACGTGTCAGTATACGTGCGCCGCGTTCCTGTGCATCCAGCGCATTCAAGACGACTAGTCGCGCGTCATCAACCCAGCAATCAGAGTATTCAAATCCCTTACGATAGGAATCTTTGAGCGGCAGTCCCTCGGGTGCGCGGGCAAGATCGAGTGTTCGTGTTCCGGGCAAGAGTTTGCGCCCTCCGAGGTAATCGTACAAAAAAAGTCCAAGGCGCACGAGCCATGCGGGGCGATCAGATGGGCTATGGGGCAATACAAACCGCATTGGCCAAATGATATGAGGAGCGCTTTTCAATAGCACCTCGCGTTCTATAAGCGCCTCGCGCACGAGCCTAAATTCGTAATATTCTAGATAGCGAAGTCCACCATGCACCAGTTTGCCAGACCGGGACGAGGTACCTTGCGCCAGATCATCCTTTTCACAAAGGATCACGCTGAGTCCACGTCCAGCTGCATCGCGCGCAATTCCAGCGCCATTGATACCGCCGCCAATGACAAAAAGATCCACAATTTCTGTCATAGGTGAGCCCCTATAGATTTGGCGTTCTCTATTAAATCAACAAACACCATCGAGATCACTTTACGAAATATTACGCTAGCAAGCATTTTTTGCCGGTTCACCTGCAAGAAAACGCCGAACCTCCTCGGCCGCTTGTTCTGCGGCAAAAGTTACTGTTCGCACTGAAGCGCCAGCGATATGAGGCGTGATTGTGACGTTGGGAAGTTGAAGCAGAGGCCAATCTACGGGGACAGGCTCTACGGCAAATGTCTCTAGCATCGCCCCGCCAAGGTGGCCAGACGCAAGCGCAGCGTATAATGCCTCATAGTCGCACATCGGTCCCCGCGCGGTATTTAGAAAAATGCTTCCGGGTCGCATTTTGGCAAAAGCCTCAGCATTCATAATATTCCGAGTTTCATCGGTCAAACGGGCATGCAAAGTGACGACGTCTGCTTGAGTGAGTAATCGGTCGAAGGAAACCAATTCTACTCCGGACGCGATATCATCAGGAGTGAGTTGGATATAGGGATCGTGAACGAGTACCCTCGCACCAAAGGCGCGCAGTAATTTTACAACCTTGGTACCGATGTTGCCATAACCAATCACGCCGATGGTCATCTCGCTCAACTCGCGCCCTGTTACATCGGCGCGGTACAAATCGCCACGCCAATTCCCTGCACGCAGAGCCTCATGGCCCGCTGTAATCTTGCGGGTTTGTGAAAGCATTGCGCCCAGCGTGAATTCAGCGACCGCCGATGCATTACGGCCAGGCGTATTCACAACAAGAACTTTATGGTCGCGGGCTGCGTTCATGTCGATATTTACTGGCCCCCCGCGCGATACGGCGATCATCTTGAGGTTTGGTAATCGTGCAAACATAGCCCGCGACATCGGTGCCAGTTGAGTCACGAGTATTTCCGCATCACCAATGAAATCGACGATATCGTCAGCATTGCCAAAATATTCTTTTAACCCTTCCATTCCGTTCGTCGCGTAACCATGTTCCATCGGCTCGTCTGGCCAGTTCTCTTTCTTTAGACGCGTGGTTATGGATGTGCCGCAGGCCTCAATTAATTTAGCCTGAAAGATTTCTGGCAACATAAACTGATCGCCAATGATCGCGATTTCTTTCATCATTTTTTTCGGTCCTGTCGATTAGCAAGGCCCTGCCACACCGGCGAGAGCGCGCGACGTGCAGCGAAAAAATTGTTATAAAGATCGGCATAATTTGCGGACAGTTCCGTGTCGGCGGGTTCGCTATTGCCGAGCAACGGTGTAACCCATTCCGCAATACACTCGTCTATGCCAGCGTAATGTCCGTTGGCAACAGCGGCCATCATCGCGGCCCCCGCAGCGCCGGCCTCTTCGCGCGCGGATATTCGTGTCGGTGCACCTATTGCAGCCGCATGAATCGCTCGCAAACCGCGTGAGCGCGCTGCACCACCTGTCAGCCTTAATTCACTCGGCAAAACACCCATAGCCGTATAGCAATCACGCGCAGCAAGTCCAAGTCCTTCAATGACGGCACGCACGAGATCTGGAAATCGATGGGTCCCATCTAGACCAATAAAACTTGCCCGTGCATTCGGATCAACAAAAGGTCCCCGCTCACCCGCTTCGGAAATATAGGGATGATAAATCAATGATCCAGGCTCGGTTGCTGCAAGCCAACCATCGATACGTGCCAATAGCTCCGCCTTGGAAACAGGTTGGGCTAAATCTGCAGCGAGATCGGCCGCAATTTTTAAAACCCAATCGATGTTGAGTGTCGATGCCATATTGGAATGAATTTGGGCGACTTTGCCCTTAAGCGGTAGCACCATAACATAACCCGTCGCGTCAGCATTTAAGACGACATCATCGACAGATTTAGCGAGCATATGCATTCCAGTTGAACCGATGATCGTGCATCCAACCGCGCTATTGGAACTCTCGCCCCCCGTATAAATACCCGCACCGAGCGCCGTACAAACAACATCGACATAGCCAAGGCTAACAGGCGTACCCTCCAACAGACCAGTAACCTCAGCTGCCCGGGAGCTAAGCTTGTGCGTCGTGTGGGAACCATCAACGATTTCAGGCAATAAATGTCTATATTTGGTCAACCCAAGGGATGCGATGACATCGGAATCGTAGCGTCGCGTCCGAAAATTACCAAAAGTAAAATTAGCTTCCGAGGGATCCGCGACCCTCTGTCCGGTAAGTTTCAGATACAGCCAGTCCTTGGGGTGCAATGCTGCTTCTGCGCCGACCAAAAATTCAGGTGTCGTGGTCAACATATGGGCAAGCTGCGTGCCCATCTGGCATGCATTCAGACCAGTTCCCGTCGATTCAAAACGTGCGCGATCTGTTGGCAAATTGCGTAAACGATGAACCGTGCTGACGGCACGGGAATCGAGCCAAATCCAACCGTCTGTAACAGGTCGATCACCCTGACCGACGAGCCAAGTTCCATCGCCTTGCGCCGTGACCGCGAGAGCGGCGGTTCGCTTTGCAAGATTGGGAACTAAGTCGGCAAGCGAACGTAATGTTTGTGCGCAATCGGCCCAAGTCTCATCAAGAGATTGGAACGCCGCGCCATCTTGGCGAGTCGTATAACGATTAGGTACAGACGCAATCGCAACCTGACGTCCGGACAAATCGAAGGCAACCGACTTTATCACTGATGTGCCGGCATCTATCCCAATCAAAATATCGCGCGCACTACTGGTCATTAAGCAAGCTCTTGCCCGTGGCTCAGTGCTTGACCAGAAGCGGGATCAAACACATGCAGATCAGACGGCTGAATTTTCAAGAAAATTAATTCACCCTCCGCTCCTGCCGATCGATCATGTTCAACCAATACAATGGTTTTGCCCGCGAAGCTTGCAGCGATATGTGACTGATCGCCAAGCCATTGATTGGCCACAATCATTCCTGCGGCCCCCATGGGCGCACGATGGACTGCGTAAGGGCGAACACCTATAACGACGTCGCGATATTCGAGCATCCGTTCGCGAACCGGTTGAGCGAAATCGGATTCATTATAAGAAAGTTCTAATCCATCGTGCAGATGAAAACGCAAATTAGCATTTTCGATTGAGACATGAGCCGGAAATAGATTCATTGGAGGCTCACCAACGAAAGTTCCCGTAAACAAGTTTGCCGGCCGGTTCTTAATTTCAGAGGGCGAGGCATATTGCTGAAGAACACCGGCCTCCATGACTGCGATCTTATCAGCGAGCGCGTTCGCTTCAGTTTGGTCATGCGTCACAAGAATCGCCGTCAATCCGTTCTCTTTGATGTAATGTTTAATTCTGCCACGTAACAGCGTCCGCAATTGCGGCTCCAACTGACCCATAGGTTCATCAAGAAGGTGGAGATCAGCTTGACGCACCAACGCGCGGGCCAAACTGGCGCGTTGTTGCTGACCGCCGGATATGGACGATGGAAAACGGTCCAATATGTCCGATATTTCTAACATCTGAGAAACGCTATTCACGCGGGCCGCAACTTCGCTGCCAGTCAATCGGGACGCCTTTAAAGCAAAGGCTATATTTTCGCCTACATTGACCGTTGGGTAAAGCGAATAACCCTCAAAAGCCATTGCAACATTGCGCTTAACGGGAGGGAGATTTTGTACTTCGCGCCCGGAAATCAAGATCTTCCCACGCGAGACTGACTCAAAGCCAGCGATCATTCTTAAGGTCGATGTCTTGCCACATCCAGAAGAACCCAAAAGCGCAATAATCTCACCCTTTTCAACAATCATGTTGAAGTTCTTAACGGCTTGAACGCCATGATCGATGGAACCATAAAACTTTTCAAGACCAGAAAGGTGGAGCATTGATCCGGTCATGCTGATACGTCCATTAAATTTGGCTTCAACAGATTGCCGGTTACCTTGTCAAACAACAACGCATTCGATGGCATTATTGATAACCAAGCGCGACCACTCGCAGCACCCGATATATTTGCGGGGCGCGATACCATGATTTCTTCGCCGCTCAGCGTGATGGCGAGCGTAACAATCTTCTCATTCAGCGGTGATTCTGTTTCAATATCGACAGCAAAAGCGTCAGTCGTGTTTTCTGGCACAAATTGCAAAGACTCGGGTCGCAAACCCAGGATGCAGTCGCGCCCAATTGCCACTTCAAAACCATTCAGCGTGATCGGCATTCCGGAAATATGTACCGTAATGCCACTTGGTGCACTTTCTGGCCGAACATTGACCAAATTAATTACGGGGTCACCAAACAAACGCGCGATTTCAAGATTGGCAGGTCGTAAATAAATATCCGCAGGCGTTCCAACTTGTTGTATGCCGTGATTGCCCATCACCGCTATCCGCCTTCCCATTGCCATTGCTTCTTTATAATCCTGGGTAACATAAATAACTGTAGCGTTTTGATCTTTCAAAAGACGCGGTAGCTCCAGACGCATTTCAAATCGCAATTTAGCGTCAACATTTCGTAATGGATCATCAAGCAGCAACACGGACGGTTCGGCAGATAATGCTCGAGCGAGTGAGGTGCGTTGCTTTTGACCGTTCGACAGTTCTTTTGGCTTGTGATGCAAAACATGTTCGATTTTCAAGAGCTTCGCAATTTTTTCAACGGTCGAGGCAACATCTGTTCTCGACTGACGGCGAGCAGTCAAAGGGGCTGCAATATTTTGGGCGGCGTCCATATGCGGGAACAGAGCAAAATTCTGGAATGCCATCCCAATGCCGCGCTCTTCCGGCTCGACGCCTGCCATAATTTGACCATTGATCCAGATTTCACCCATATCGGGTTCGATCACCCCAGCAATCAAACGTAAAAGCACCGTCTTACCTGCGCCAGATGGTCCAAACAAAACCAATGTCTCGCCGCTCTCAACAGATAGCGTTACGCCATCGATAACAGTGATGCCCTTAAAGTTTTTCTTAATATTTTTT
>JAPJMW010000125.1 GCA_026461505.1 Beijerinckiaceae bacterium | reverse complement strand
TTGGTCTGGACCTGCATGTCCTTGAAGCTTTTCGGATCCATATAGCTCGAATGAGGATCAAGGCCCGCAAGCATGCCGCTAATAGCCGATCCGACTAATTTTGCATCATCCGGCTTTTCAACATAATCCGTCCGAATTTTTTCAAAGACGTCACCGAAAAGATTCAGCTGGCGATAGGTTTCTGAACCTGCAGCTGCTGCGCTCACGGTGCCAAGCGGCAAGCCTTGAAAAGCAAACGCGACGAGGCCCCCACCAAATACGGCGCCGGTCAGAAGATAGGTCAGCTTACGCATCATCCACGAACTTTCTCATTCGAGCCCGAAGCCCACCAAGGCTGCGGATCAATTGGTGTCCCGTCTTTTCGGAACTCTATATATAAGGTCGGTACTCTCTTATCAGAAGATGGTTGACCAGAAGTATCTTTTTGAGGATCGCCCATCGTCGCTACCGGCTCACCGGCGAGTACGAACTGTCCGAGACTTACGCTGATCCGGTCCATCCCTGCAAGCAAGATATAATAGCCTCCGCCAGCGTTCAGGATCAAAAGTTGGCCATAGCTTCGAAAAGGTCCTGAATATGACACCCATCCGTCAGAGGGAGACGATACGATTGCATTAGGACGGGTTGCAATTGAAATCCCTTTTGTAACCCCGCCTACTGTGTCACGTTTATTAAAGCCGTTGACCAAAGTACCATTTACCGGTTGCGGCAAAAGACCTTTCAATTCACCAAAGGAAACTTTCGGCGCAAGTCGGGATGGATCGCGAAATGCCAATGCGGCAAAGCGATTGCGGGCATCTTTGGCAGCGGGGTCGTTAGCAGATTTGGCGTCTTCCTCATTCTTTGCTGACGCTGAATTTGCATCTCGTGCTGCTTTTGAAACGCTATCGACCTCACCTTCAACACGCCCAATCAGGTCTTTTAACGTTTGGCTCTTCGCGGCCAAGGATGCGGCTTGAGCTGCTTGCTCATTTGCTTTGCTTTCCGCACCAGCGATGTCTTTTTGTCGGGCAGAAACAAGTAGCTCTATATCTTGACGATCGCGAACCAGGCTCGATACGTCTCTGGCTAAAGCCTCACGCTCGGCTCCGGCTGTCTGCCTAATGCGCTCAATCGCCGAAAGATCGGCCATGAGAGCATCGGTCTCACCCTTTAATTCCGGAACAACTGAGCCAAGCAAGATGCTGCTTCTGACCGTGTCTAATATGGAATCGGGATCGGCAAATAACAAAGGGGGAGGCGTAGCACCTACCCTCTGTAAAGCTGCCAAAACATCAATTACAACGGCCCGCCGACTTTCGAGCGAAGCCCGCGCTTTTGCCTCTGAGTCCTTTAGCGTTGCAAGCCTTTCCTCAACAGAGCCAATTCTTAATTCTGTGGCTTTTATTCGATCGGCAGTTTCAATCATTCGTTGACTGAGCCGCGAACGGTCCGACCGCAAGGTTTCTATTTCGGCGGCAAGCTTGGCACGATCTTCTGCACCCGTGGCCAAGAGCCGCTCCGTCTCATCAAGTTCGAGCTTGCGAGAAGCCGCGTCCGCGGCTGAAATGGGTGATGAAGGTGAAACGGTAGGGGCCTTGGTCTGGGCAAGGGAAAAAGTTGATGCAATTGGCCAGACTAAAATGGTCCCTAAGATTAGCATGGTTCGAATTGAGATCATGCCGGCGTTCATTTTACTCAAGCGCGGTGATAAGGATGGCCCGCCAGAAGCGTCATTGCACGATATAATTGTTCCGACAGGACGATTCGAGCAAGTTGATGCGGCAAAGTCATGGCTCCGAAGGCAAGCTTGGAATGCGCAGCCTTAGTTACCACTGAATCGAGGCCATCGGCGCCGCCCAGGACAAAAGCAAGATTTCGGGTACCACTGTCCCTAAAATTGGCTTGCCAGCGGGCAAAATCATCGCTTGAAGGGGACTGACCCGTTTCATCAAGCGCAATGAAGGTCATTCCCTCAAGACGCGTCAGAAGCGAGCGACCTTCCTCGGTCTTTCGGTCAAGCGCCCGTGCAGCGCGACTTTCAGGAAGCTCGACTACATCAAACCCCGTAAAGCCCAGCGTTTTCCCCAAATCACGAGAACGCTCCAAATATCGCACGATCAAAGAACGTTCAGGGCCTTCCTTTAAACGACCAACTGCAAGGAGCGTAATCTTCACCGTAAAACGATCAGGAAGCGCCGCGCTCGGCTGGGCGATCAGAGCCCCACATCTTTTCTAGATTGTAGAAGCTGCGAACTTCTGGCCTGAAGATGTGCAGGATAACGTCACCAGCATCGATAAGGACCCAGTCGCAATGCGGCTGTCCCTCTACTCGCATACCGGTATGACCATGTTGCTTAAGCATTTCAATGACTTGATCCGCAATTGCGCTGACATGACGATTAACGCGACCCGTGGTGATTACCATGGCGTCTGCGAGTGTCGTCTTACCTGCCAGATCAATTACGATCGTCTGTTCGGCCTTAGCATCCTCAAGCGTTTCAAGGATGCTGGACAGCATGTCGCTCCGTTCAACCGGCTGGGCGGCAAGGGCGGAGGGCCGGGACTTTGTTGTCGCGGCACGCGAAATCTGTTGTGTCAGTGTCGTCACCTTCAAGGTTTCATCCCAGTATCAGGACAACTCAATGATGCCTGATCCAGCGTCATTTTTCAACCTAATCCTTATCATGGGGGTTTTTATGACGTTTCCTTAACTCGGTCGAAGACAGCTCGGAGCGGCGGCCATGGAAAAAAATCCAAGCCGGCCTCTTGCTCAATACAAGCTGTTTGGCTCGATGTTCAGGCCAACGGAATGAACCAAATGCCAAGGCAGCATGGGCATGAGTGGCCGATAACGTAGAGCCTGGACGATCAAAAACGGCAATGGGCATCAAATTGAGAATATCGCGCCAACGGGCCCAACGGTGAAACCCCACCAAATTATCTGCGCCCATGAGCCAAACAAAATGAACGCCGGGATGGCGCATATGCAACCAAGAAAGGGTATCGTAGGTAAAGCGGGTACCGATAGCGTCCTCAAGCAAGGTCACGCGGATCCGCGGATGATCCGCCATTGATGCCGCCTGCTCCATTCGGCTTACGCCATCAGGCAATCTCGAATTATCCTTCAGAGGATTGCCCGGAGTCACCAGCCACCAAACCTGATCCAACCCTAACCGCTTGAGAGCCATCAAGCTGATCAATCGATGCGCGGCATGGGACGGATTGAATGAACCTCCCAACAGACCAATGCGCAGGCCACGCTCATGCGGAGGCAATACGGGTGTAGGGCGAGGATTTTTGATCCGTTTCATGATGCAATACTTGCCGACATTTAGAAGCTATTCAATCTGTGCCTGCAAATTGTAGATCATATAGCCGTGAATAGACGCCAGCTTTGGCTAACAGCTCCTTATGTGTTCCGTGTTCTACGACGCGACCCTGATCAAGTACATAAATTGAGTTTGCACTCGCAACCGTTGCCAAACGATGAGCAATAATCAAAGTGGTGCGACCATTCATTAAACGCGTCAAAGCCTCTTGAATTGCTGCGTCCGATTCCGCATCCAACGCCGATGTCGGCTCGTCGAGCAATAAGATAGGTGCATCTTTCAGGAACGCTCGTGCAATCGCAATCCTTTGACGCTGACCGCCCGATAATTTGCTTCCAAATTCTCCAACAATTGTTGCATAGCCTTCGGGAAGTGACAAAATAAATTCATGAGCTGCAGCTTTTCGTGCAGCCTCAATCATATCATGTTCACTCGCACCTGAGCGACCACGCATGATGTTTTCTGAAATCGTGCCTTCAAATAAAAAAACATCCTGACCAACAAGCGAAATATGATCATAAAGCGATGCTGCAGATGTATCGGATAGTGATTGCCCGTCGATGACCACACGGCCGGTTTGGGGAGACCAAAACCGCATGATTAAATTGAAAATGCTTGACTTACCGCTTCCTGATAGACCCACAAGAGCGGTGATTTCTCCACCTTTGGCTTCCAAGTCGACAGCATGCAGAACCGGCGATTCCGGATCATAGCCAAAGGAGACAGATGAAAGAGCAATATCGCCCTTTTTGATGCTTAAAGGTTGCGCGTCTTCCCGATCCATCGTCGAAGGTGGCAGGTCAACTAATTCATACAACATACGAACGCCAACGGCAGATGCCGCGAGCGATAAATGCAACCGCGCCAGCCGACGTGCCGGTTCCGTCATCATCAACAGCGCGGTAATAAACGAGAAAAATTCGCCCGGCGTAGCCCCTTCATTGATAACGCGCCAACCGCCGTAAAAAATAACACTTGAAACAGCGATGCCGCCCAAAGTGTCGATCAAAGGCACGGTGATCGCTTGGACACCCACCATGCTGTTTGATAATCTTTCAACCGCACCAACCGAGCCAGCCATACGTTGACGCATCGCATCTTCGAGACGGAAAGCTTTGATAACGCGAATGCCGTGGATCGTTTCTTGGATCGTCGCAACCGTTGCAGCGACCGAGCGTACTTCACTACCGAACAATGTTCGAACACGCCGCAAAAGCCGTGTTATAACTCCGAATAAAACAGGTAATCCGATAAGCGCTATACCCGTCAAGGCAACGTCTTGCGAAAGCATAACAAATAATAGGCCGGCAACCGTCAAAAGATCACGCCCTAAAGATGTCGCAATTAGATTAAGTGCGGAGCTCGCAGCCTGCGCGTTGTAGGTAATACGGGTTACAAGATCGGACGACGGGCTATTTTGAAAAAAGGGTACGTCTTGCGCGAGTAGCGCATTGAAAATTTTTCGCTGGGTAGATGCTACAATTGCATTTCCAATACGTGCTAAAATGACTTCCTGCCCGTAGGACGCAACGCCTTTAACGATATAGATAAGGGCAACGCTTGCACAAATAAGAAACATGACACGCGCATCGCGATCAATGAAAACCTTATTGATTAAATCGCGCATAATCCATGCGCTAAATCCGGTAGCAGCTGCAACCAATGCCATGCAAAGAATAGCCAAAATATAACGCGGAAGAAAAACGCGCATGTTTTCGGCAACTAATCTTTTAAGCACGCCAAAATCACTAATAAGCGTTTTTAAACTTGGCTTTTCAGACATGGTTGAGTTCCGTCAACTGTCTCAACAGCAAAGATCGCAATGTAATTTTGCCACATAAAAAAATATTATGTTTCACGCACTGGCCTCAGCAATTAATTTATTTGAGCTATTTTCAATCTGCTCTTGCACAAGAGCAAAAAAATCATTTCGATTAAGCCCGGGTTGAATCGGCGCCATGATATCTACAATTATAGTTCCACGTTTCAACTGCAGTGAACGGCGAGGCCAATAAACTCCAGAGTTAAGTCCGATTGGAACGCAAGGAACATTGAGACCTTCATAAAGCTTTGCAACACCGAAACGATAAATCGGTGGAGCGCCTGGCGGGCGGCGCGTTCCCTCGGGAAATACTAGAATTTGACGCCCACCATCGGCATGAATTTCACGATCAGCCGCTCTGGTTAGTTTAATCAGGGCCCGCGATCCATCCTTCCTATTAATTGGCACGTTACGCATTTTATAAATAAACCAGCCAAAAAACGGAATGAATGCAAGTTCACGCTTGAGGATGAAACAAGGATCTTCAAATAATCCAAGTAACATAAAAGTTTCCCAAACCGATTGGTGCTTAACCGCTACAAGGAGTGGACCTTTCGGGATATTTTGTAACCCACGAAATTCAACGTTAATGCCCCCGGCGACACGACACAGCCAAAGAAAATAGCGGCCCCAACTGCGCGCTAGAAGAGTAACCGCACCACGGGGCAATATTAACACGATAAGACCGATCAACATGAAGGCGATCAGGCTAAAATAGAGTGCTAACATAAATAAAATGGCCCTTATTGGCATAGGATACCTTCAATACTTTTTCTAACGGAGCCATCGGTTCGTTGATCGTGTTTGATAGAGCGCACCTGAAAGGCCATCAAAACATCGCCATGATCATTGCTTGTTTTCATTAATTTGATGCTAAATTCAATGGTAGGCGCTCAAGCGAGCATACCAATTGTACGATAAACGGTTATTCGCGAAGCCAAACCTGCAACTATTCCTACGAGCACAATAACGCAAAACGTTACGAAAACGGTTCGCCAGTCAAGGATCGGCACTTCGGATAGCCCAGAAAATTGAAGCCCGTCAGGTATCATCATGGATAGTTTGAGCGTTAAGACCAACAAAAGGGCGGCGCCCCCACCTAATAGGCCGCCTCGCACGCCCAATACAGCAAAATGGCTCTGAAATTGGCCAGCAATATATCGGTCATCCGCACCAATAAAATGCAAGACCTCAATGATTTCGCGATTGCCAGCCATTGCTCCTCTGGTCGCAAAGACGATCGTTAGTCCTGTCGTCAGGACAACGAGAAGAAGAGCCCCAAAGGACGCTATTAAAAATAAATTAGAAAGATGACCTAATCGCTTGGTCCATGTCCGGTGATCATCCAGGCTTGTACCAGGGACCGCATCGGCAAGCGCCTTTCCAACAGAAGCAAGGTCAGGGGGCTGATGGGTATCGATTTGGACGACAATTAATCGGGGGATCGGCAAACTTTCAATTGATGATGCTGAGCCCAACCATGGCTCGAGAAGTTTAGCGGATTCTTCTCGGCGGAGCACTTTTACCGAAGTAATGCCAGCCGTACCGCGCAATATGTCACTCGCACGAACAATATCGGTATCAATGGATCGGCCTGCCTGCGGCTTTAGCTGGACCGTCACTTCGGACACCATCATAACTTGCCAGCGCATCGCAGTCGCTGCAGTAAGCTGAGCCGCACAAGCTGTGAGAGCTGCCAAAAAGGTCAAAATTGAAATAACGGCGACAAGTGAACGATCGGTAACTTGATCTGCTGCGACCAAGGGATCGCGTCCGAAAAAGGGAACAAAACGACTAAACGCGCTGAATATGCCGGATCGACTAAAATGATTTTCAGACATCGTTCGCCTCAACATATAGACGACGATCCGCTAAAACGAGTCGTCGCGCTCCTTCGATTTGGTCCATTAGGCCCAGATCGTGGGTGGCGATCAAAATGGCGGTCCCAGAACGGTTCATTTCGACAAATAATCGTAGCAGCCGACGGGCCAAGGATGGATCGACATTACCTGTCGGCTCATCAGCCAAAAGCAGCTCTGGCTGCGCGACAAGCGCGCGTGCAATCGATGCGCGCTGTTTTTCGCCGCCCGAGAGGATCGGCGGTTTAGCGTGAATCAGCTCCCCCAAACCAACCCAATTCAACAATTCCGTCACTTCGGCTCGATAGGTGACCTCGTCACGGCCTTGGACCTTTAGAGGAAGCGCGACATTTTCATAGGTTGTAAGATGATCAAGAAGGCGAAAATCCTGAAAAACAATGCCCATCCTGCGTCGAAGAGCGGTTAATCCATCTTTTTCGAGCAGGCTGGTGTCTTGTCCAAACAAAACAACCGTTCCGCGCGTTGGTTTAAGAGCCTGCATGATCAGGCGTAATAACGTCGTCTTTCCGGTGCCAGATGCGCCAGTTAAAAATTGGAACGACTGAGGCTCAATCGAAAAACTGACATCCGTGAGCGTTTCCGCCCCTACGCCGTAACGCAAACCAACATTTTCAAACCGGACGAGCTCCCCGACGGAGCGATAAGGAAAAGCCTGCAAAGAACCTTCAACCTTCTTTAAGGTCGTGAGCGCATGATGTGGATTGAAACTCACCTCAATCCCATTTGAGCACCATAGCTGATTCGCCATGCTGATCGTCTGTCCAAATTGTACCCGATCTTATCTTGTTCGCGCTACAGAACTCGGCCAGTCCGGCCGGCTCGTGAAATGTGGCGCTTGCCAAACATCTTGGCGACCTGATGAAGGTGATAGTAAAGCGACACAAGTCAACGAAATTCCTGTAAAAACGAATGATTTTTTGGCCTCTGCTAATCCGAAAGAGCTAAGTCCGAGCAAAAAGCGCCCCTTTCTACGCCTTGTAGCATTAGGAGCAACGGCGGCCGCCATGACAGGCCTAACGGTTGTTGCCCTAAATGATCGCGCTGAGTCCATTTTTAATCGCGCAATCAGTTGGATTGACGCCTTTATTCCTGGCAAGGGGCTTCAGGGAATCTCATTTGCCAATATTAAAACGTCCATTGATGCTGATCGCGGCGAGACCTCTTTGATTATTGAAGGCGAGATACGGTCTGATTCGGAAATTTCGAAGAATTTGCCTAAAATTCAATTTACAATGCGAGACGAAGCCGAGAATACCATTTTTCAGTGGATGATACCGGCGCCCGCGCCAACAATTACAAAGGGTGAAGCCGTCAGCTTCAAAGCAAGACTTGCCTCACCGCCAATGGACGCTAAGAACATTACCATCACTTTTTTCGGCGTCTGATAGGCGGCGGCGGAAGCCCCTCGTTCGAAACGGAATGGCAGATGGTACAGGAAAGAAGAGTTCGCGTTCTGATCGACGAAGACAAGATCGCACGCCGTAACCAGGAAATCGCGGCAGAAATTGCAAAGCTCGATCCTAAAGATCTTCTGATCGTTGCCATCTTGAAGGGAAGCTTCATGTTTGCCGCCGATTTGATGCGGGCGCTGCACCATGAAGGACTGATGCCTCAGGTCGAATTTATGCATCTGTCCAGCTATCGTGATGCAACCGTTTCGTCCGGCCAAGTGGTTATCCTTAAGGACGTCGAAAGTGATGTGCGCGACCGTGACGTTATTTTAATTGACGATATTCTTGAATCCGGCCGGACCATTGCCTTCGCTAAAGATCTTTTGGCCGCTCGTGGGGCAAGAGTTTTGACCTGCTGCCTACTCGAAAAGCCAGGCAAGCGTGCTGTGTCGATCGAGGCGGATTTTGTTGGCTTTTCGTGCCCGGACCTTTTCGTGGTTGGCTACGGCATGGACGTGGCGCATTCTTATCGACAATTGCCTTATATCGGCGTGGTGGAAACCGAAGCAGGTGAATAGCCTGTTAATTTGTGCGCAGCCAATGGTCCAAAAAGCCGTCCAGCCATAATTTAACCGCGTGATCATATCGAAACCAACCGGCGCGGTGTTCGTCGGGAGCCTGTGCTCCTTTGTGATTCATGCGTTCAAAGGCGCGAACGGTCCAACGACAAATCATCGCATAGGTCACTTCTGGGTGGAATTGTAGCCCATATCCTTTGGGACCGAGCTGGAATGCCTGATGGGGAAAGGAGCTTCCTTGGGCCAAAAGCTCCGCACCCTTTGGCAAATCAAACCCTTCACGATGCCAATGATAGACTTGAGCAGGCCACTCGACACCGCATGTTCGCGAGAGTGCTAGCCCAGAGTCGGTAGGCGAAAGACCATAATAGCCAATCTCGGTTTCTTCATCAGGATGTTTATAGACCCGAGCGCCGAGAACTCGACACAGCATTTGCGCGCCTAAACATAACCCAAGATAAGGTACCTCAGCTTTATTGAACAGCTCGATGCACCGTAGCTCATCCGTAATCCATGGATCGGGATCGTTAGCGCTCATTGGGCCGCCAAAAACAACCATACCGGAATGATGGGTTGCGGTTCGAGGAAGTTCATCGCCCAAAGGAGGCCTACGGATATCGAGCGGGAAGCCACGCTTAAGCAATTCATATCCTACCCGACCGGGGGAGGACTGCTCCTGATGCAAGACGATAAGGATAGGCTTTTTCACAAAACGTGCGGCAGTTAGAGAAATCGTTGAGATAATGTTGTCATGAGCGAAGGGTTTCGTCGAGCCCTATTTAAATCGGAAGCGATCAGCCACGCCCATATACATCCTCAATCCGGATAATATCATCCTCACCGGTATAGCTTCCGACTTGAACCTCGATGATTTCAAGTGGAACCTTACCCGGATTGGCCAAGCGATGGATTTCACCGATCGGAATATAGGTGCTCTCATTTTCATGAAGCTCCATAATCTTATCACCAACGGTAACTTCAGCCGTACCAGAAACAACGACCCAATGTTCGGAACGATGATGGTGTTTTTGGAGCGAAAGACGACCGCCCGGCTTTACCGTAATTCGCTTCACCTGAAAGCGATTTCCGATATCGATCCGCTGATAAGCGCCCCAAGGCCGATACATTTTAAGATGCTCGGTTGCCTCGCGAACTCCTTTGGATTTCATCTCTTCAACGAGTGTTTTTACATCCCCTGAGGCATCACGGCTTGCGACAAACACCGCGTCGCGGGTGGTAACGACTACAACATCGTCAAGACCTGCGACCGTTGTTAAAACATCGTCAGAATGCACAAGGCTGCCAGTGGTGCCGAGCAATGACACATTTCCGCTGACCCGATTACCTTTAGCATCATGCTCCGATGCTTCCCATAACGCACCCCACGTGCCGATATCCGACCAATCAAAGGTTGCTTTAACAACGGCAGCAAGCTTGGTTTTTTGCATCACTGCATAATCGATCGAGATTTTCGGTGCCTTGGCAAATTCAAATTCATTAAGACGCAGCGCACCCAAATCCATCGTATGATGGGCTAAAGCTTCGCCTGCCGCAGCCGCTATATCGGGCGCAAAAGCTTCAATTTCGGCGAGCATGGCACCGGGCTCGAACATGAAATTGCCCGAGTTCCACAAGCACCCTTCCGCAATCAATTGACCCGCCTTGACCGCATCAGGCTTTTCCAAAAACATAGCGACGGACTTGGCATCGCCGTCGATGGCTTCACCTGGCCGAATATAGCCATAGGCGGTCGAGGCATTCGTCGGAGTAATTCCAAAAGTCACAATTCGGCCAGCTTCAGCCGAAGGGATCGCGGCTCTGACGCTTGCTGCAAAGCCCGCAATATCGGCAACCACGTGATCGGCCGCCAATACCAAGCCTATCGTTCCTGCCCTGTAGCGATGCAAATAATGTGCGGACGCTGCAATCGCGGCAGCAGAATCGCGTGGCATCGGTTCCATTATAATTTCGACCGCAATACCCAGGGCCGCGGCCTGTTCCTCGGCTAAAAAGCGGAATTTTTCATTCGTCACGACCACGGGCTTGCCGAACAAAGTGCCGTCCGCGACACGCTTCAAGGTCGCCTGGAACGTCGAAAGCTCGCCGAGCAAAGGAACGAATTGCTTCGGAAAACTATCCCGTGACACCGGCCACAACCGCGTTCCAGAACCGCCACAGAGAATGATGGGTACGATGGTCATGGTTTAAATCGCTCCTCAGACAAAGTTTCCCTTAGCCGTCCAATTTCATGGCGGGCCATAAGATACTGCATAGCTAACGCTATAATATTAATAAAATCCCATACGCTCAAATACGGTCATCTGACGAAAAAACCCCGCGCTTATGGTGCGCGGGGTTTGAAATGGCCAGATAAGTGATTGCTGCTTAGGCGCGCTTGTTTTGACGGTTAGCGATCAAGTCATCAACGACCGCTGGATCGGATAGCGTCGAGGTATCACCAAGGCTGCCAAACTCATCTTCAGCAATCTTGCGCAAGATGCGGCGCATGATCTTACCCGAGCGAGTCTTGGGCAATCCTGGGGCAAACTGAATAAGATCCGGGGAAGCAATTGGTCCGATTTCCTTGCGCACCCAACCAACGAGCTCTTTCCGAAGTGCATCCGTTGGCTCTGTGCCGCTCATCAGAGTGACATAAGCATAGATGCCCTGACCCTTAATATCGTGCGGGTAACCTACAACTGCAGCCTCGGAGACCTTTTCATGCGCAACAAGAGCGCTTTCAACTTCGGCTGTTCCCATGCGATGGCCCGAGACATTAATCACATCATCGACGCGACCGGTGATCCAATAATAGCCATCAGCGTCGCGACGGCAGCCGTCACCCGTGAAATATTTGTTCGCATAGGTTGCGAAATAGGTCTCCATAAAGCGCTTATGATCGCCGTAAACGGTACGCATTTGGCCGGGCCAGCTGTCGGAAATTACGAGATTGCCTTCGCAAGCGCCTTCTAAAACAACGCCATTGGCATCAACAATTTCGGGCTTTACGCCAAAGAAGGGACGTGTCGCCGAGCCAGGCTTTTGGGCGATAGCGCCAGGAAGCGGCGTGATTAAAATACCGCCCGTCTCGGTTTGCCACCATGTATCAACAATTGGACAACGGTTATCACCAACGACGCGATGATACCATTCCCATGCTTCAGGATTGATAGGTTCACCAACCGAACCAAGCAAACGCAGCGATGACCGCGAAGTTTTCTTAACAGGCTCTTCGCCCGCACCCATCAAGGAACGGATCGCCGTAGGAGCCGTGTAGAAAATATTGACCTTGTGTTTATCAACAACATCCCAGAAACGTGAAATCGTTGGATAGGTTGGAATACCTTCAAACATTAAGGTTGTGGCGCCATTGGCGAGCGGACCATAGACGATATAGGAATGGCCCGTGACCCAACCAACATCGGCAGTGCACCAGTAGATATCGCCATCATGATAATCAAAGACATATTGATGGGTCATAGATGCGTAGACAAGATATCCGCCTGTCGTATGGACAACGCCCTTTGGAGCGCCTGTTGAGCCCGACGTGTACAGAATAAACAGCGGTGCTTCCGCCTCCATTTCCTCAGGCTTGCATTGTGCATCAGCATTCTTTGCTTCGACATCATAATAGTAGTCTCGGCCGTCTTGCATGTGCACGTCACCACCCGTGCGACGGACAACAATTTGCGCGGTAACAAGCCCGGGAACACGCTTTAGCGCTTCATCCATATTGGTTTTAAGGGGTACTTTCTTGCCACCACGTAAGCCTTCGTCGGCGGTTATAACAACCTTGGATTTGCAGCCCTCAATGCGACCTGCAAGAGAGTCGGGCGAAAAGCCCCCAAAAACGATGGAGTGAACTGCGCCAATACGAGCACAAGCCAGCATGGCATAAGCAGCCTCTGGGATCATCGGCATATAAAGCGTCACGGCATCGCCTTTTTTCACTCCGTGATGTTTCAAGACGTTCGCGAAGCGGCAGACTTCATCATGGAGCTCTTGATAAGTAATATGTTTACTTTCAGAAGGATCATCGCCTTCCCAAATAATCGCTGTCTGATTGGCGCGTTGCGGCAAATGCCGATCAATGCAGTTCATCGATACGTTGGTGGTACCATCGCCGAACCATTCGATTTGGACATTGCCGGGTTCATAAGATGTGTTTTTGACTTTCGAATAAGGCTTAATCCAATCAATCCGCTTACCTTGTTCGCCCCAAAACGCTTCGGGATCTTGAACAGACGCATCATACATAGCCTGATATTTGGCGTTATCGACAAAGGCGCGGTTCGCCCATTCGGCGGACACAGGATACAGCTTCTCGGACATGGATGTTTTCTCCCCTCCAGCCTTTCACCGCATTTAGACGGCGTTCCGGCAAACACCTTAAAGTCGCCATCTTAGGCCAACTTCATTTTTCATCACTTTATTAAGCGGAGGCGGGGGCACTCGACAAGATCTATTGCCCTCACACTTTGGTAGGTTCGACCTTGGGTGAAGATTGGGCTTTATAACCCGCCTAATTCACAGACGAGTTTCCATTCGGCTTCTGTCACAGGTTGGACCGATAGCCGCATGGATGTAACCAAGGACATCTTCGCCAAGCGAGGTTCTGCTTTTACATGGGCCAATGTAACGGATCTTGGAAGCGACTTGACGGCTTTGAGATCAACCACCACCCAAGGCTCGCCCGGTTCGGCGGTAGGATCCGGATAAGATTTGCGGATCACTTCGACGATCCCAACAATCTCTTTTCCCTCATTGGAATGATAGAAAAAGCCTGTGTCGCCCTTTTTCATCGCGATCATATTCAACTTGGCTGAATGATTTCGAACCCCATTCCAAAACGTACCTTTGGCACCGGCTTCGACCTGCTGCTCCCAGGACCATTTGAAAGGTTCGGATTTATAGAGCCAATGCGCCATGCTTTTTATTCTCCCTTCACCGGGCGGTTCATCAAGCGATCAATCGCTCCGTCAACTGACAGCCTATTATCCAGTATAGCCGAAACGGCTTCTGCCACAGGCATTTCAACACCACGAGCGCGCGCCATTTCAACGAGCACATGCGCGGTGTAAACGCCTTCGGCCAATTTACCGCCCCCTGCCTGAGATACGGATTTACCGAGCCCAAGATCATGTCCAAAAGCAAAGTTTCGAGATTTTAAAGAACCTGCTGTAAGCACCAAATCGCCCAGGCCTGATAACCCCATTAAAGTCTCGGGCTTGGCTTGATAGCTTGCCGCGAACCGTCTGAGTTCTGCAAAGCCACGCGCCACTAAGGCCGCACGCGCGCTTTCTCCCAATCCGCGACCCTCAACAATGCCCGCTGCAATGGCTAAAACGTTTTTGGCAGCACCGCCGATCTCAATGCCCCGAACATCGGACGAGTGGTAAACGCGAAAACTTGACGAGCTCAACGCTTTGGCCAATGCTTCGGCGACTTCGCCAAGTGGTGCGGCCAAAGCAACAGCTGTAGGCAAGCCATGGGCTACATCATCGGCAAAGCTAGGGCCTGATAAAATAGCTGGCATACCGCCCGGTATGGCGTCGGTTACAATTTCACTCATGAATTCGCCCGATTGGCGATCTATTCCCTTGGCGCATATAATCAAGGGTATGCCACGTTTCACGACCAAAGAAAGTGCAACAGCCATATCGCGCAACGCTTGCGCGGGAACAACCAACAAAATCGCTCGGCCTCTATCGGCAGCTTCTTTGAGAGACGCTGTAACCGTTATTGTCTCCGGTAATAATATACCCGGTAGTCGACGGTTATTTTCCCGTGTCGATTGCATCGCTTCGGCTTGATCTGAATCTCGGCTCCATAAGGTCACTTTTCGACCGGCACGCGATGCAGCAAGTGCCAAAGCTGTACCCCCTGCCCCTGATCCAATAACCGAAATGCTATCAAACATGGGGTGAGGCCTTCGCTTCAAGTGCCCAGCGCGCACGCGGGGCGAAGTCTAACCCGTCAATTAAGCCTAGCCTTAAACGTTCAATACCAGCCCAAGCGATCATCGCGCCATTATCGGTGCAAAGTTCAATGGGCGGTGCAACCAAAGGAAGCCCGTTTTCGCTTGCCACTCGCTGTAAGGCTCGGCGCATGGCAAGATTGGCGGCCACGCCACCTGCGACAACAATGGCGGTTGGCTCGGCGAAATCGGCCCGGGCGACTTTTAGTGCCATTTTAGTTCGATCGGCTACGACATCGACAATAGCCGCCTGAAATGAGGCGCAGATATTTTTGATGTCGGTGGAGGTCAGGGGAGCGATTTTTTCAGCTTCAATGCGTACGGCTGTTTTTAAGCCGGACAGTGAAAAATCGGGTTCTTTCCGCCCTTGCATGGGGCGGGGGAACGCGAATTGCTCAGGATTTCCCTCTAATGCGAGCTTTTCGACTTCTGGACCGCCTGGATATGGCAAGCCAAGCATCTTTGCCACTTTGTCGAAAGCCTCGCCGATGGCATCATCGATCGTCGTTCCTAGGCGGATATAATCTCCGATTCCGCGCACGAAAAGCAATTGCGAGTGGCCGCCTGATGCTAGGAGGAGTAAAAAGGGGAAGGCAACCCCGTCAGTCAAACGGGGTGAAAGGGCGTGCGCTTCGAGGTGATTGACGGCCAAAAAGGGCTTTTGGGCGACGAGAGCGAGGGCTTTTCCGGTCGTTAAACCGACCATAACGCCCCCGATCAGGCCCGGACCGGCGGCGGCGGCGATGCCGTCCATGTCGGAAAGTTTCATTCCGGCATTAAATAATGCTTGTTTTACAAGGACATCTATCACTTCAATGTGGGCGCGGGCGGCGATTTCCGGGACGACGCCGCCATAGGCTTGGTGGGCCTTGATTTGGCTTAAGATTTCATTCGACAAGATGCGGCCTTCGCCGTCCCGGTCGCTTTCGACCACGGAAACGGCGGTTTCATCGCATGTTGTTTCAATTCCTAAAACGCGCATGGCGCCTCTTCTCTCTCATAAGTGGCAGAATTTTGAATTTTCAGAGCCTCTTTCGTATAGATAAACAACACCCTATAGATGAATAAAATGGCCTTTGCGATGATTCTGAAGGGACTTCGCATAAGTGTTGGAACAAGAGCAAGGTTTAAGGCGCATGGCAGGAAAAGGGTTCAAGATTGGAACGCGGGGCAGCCCGCTTGCTCTGTGGCAGGCCAATGAAGTGGCCTCGCGTCTTCGCAAGGCTCTGAAGGTTCCCGACGACGCCATCGAGCTCGTGATCATCCGGACCTCTGGCGATATGAGCCAGGCTGGCGGGCAGGCCCTCGTTGGTGGCAAAGGTGCCTTTACCAAAGAAATCGACGAGGCGATGTTGGCGGGCGAGATTGATCTCGCTGTGCACTCGGCCAAAGATATGCCGACTGCTTTCCCGGATGGTATTGATATTATCGGCTATTTGCCGCGCGAAGATGTTCGCGATTGTTTGATATCGGCCAAATATAAATCGATCGAGGAGCTCCCTCTTGGCGGGATTGTAGGAACGGCCAGCCTGCGCCGTGCCGCGCTTGTGAAGCGGATACGCCCTGACATTAAAACACAAGTTCTGCGCGGCAATGTCGACACAAGAATCAGAAAATCGGCGGAAGGCGAAGTGGACGCCACGCTGTTGGCGCTTGCTGGTTTGAAGCGACTTGGCATTGCTGAAAAGGCAGCGGCTATCTTGCCGCTCGACACATTTCCACCTGCCATCGGGCAAGGCGCGGTTGGCGTTACCGCGCGCAGTGACGATGCGCGAGCGCTGGAAGCGTTTTCCCTGATCGCCGATGTCGATACGGGCGTTGCGCTTGCGGCTGAGCGTACCTTTCTCACAATGTTGGACGGCTCTTGCCGGACACCGATTGCAGGTCATGCGGTTATCACAGGTGATCAGCTGACGTTTCATGGTCTTTATCTCAGCACCGATGGCCGCCAATCCTTCACCGCTAATGGCTCAGGCTCGATTAAAGACGCGGCCTTGATCGGTGAAAAAGCGGCGCGCGATATTCTTGCTGTCCTGCCAGAAGATATTCGCACGCAGAGCGAATGAAAATTCTGATCACCCGCCCGGAACCCGATGCCACGGCAACCGCCGAACGGCTCATCGGGTTGGGCTATGAATGCTTGTCACTCCCTGCAACGGAAATTGTTGCAACGGAGAACGCCATTCCTTCCGGTACGTTTACCGCCCTTCTGGCCACAAGTGCCAATGCGTTCCGCATGATGACGAACGCGGATATTGCACGCTTACGCGCAAACCCGTTGCATTGCGTTGGTGAGAAAACGGCAAAAATTGCTCGCGAGTTGGGCTTCGTGTCGATCATGGTGGCTGGCGGATCGGGTATAAAACTTATCTCGGATATAAAGGCTACCTATCCGATATCAGCGCGGTTTTTGTACCTTACGGGCAGCCCGCGTAAACCCACGGTCGAAGACGAATTACGAGAGGCTGGCTATCAGGTCACGAGTGTCGAACTCTATAAGGCACAACCCGTAAGCGCATGGCCCACCCCAATGACAACCTCGCTCGCCAATATCGACGCGGCGCTGCATTTCTCGCGTGCATCCGTTGAAGCCTTGCTTGTTCTGGCGGAACGTTCAGGCCTTTTATCCGAGCTCAAACGATTGCCGCATTTTTGCCTGTCCGATGACGTCGCGCATCCGCTGAGAGAAATCGGCTGCCCCAATGTTGCGACAGCAGCGGAGGCCAATGAAAGAGGCCTTCTTGAACTAGTCGCAAGAGTTTCGCCTTAATCTGCTCTAGATCAAGGAAGTATAAACCTTAAGCGGTGATGGTTAGGCTTGATCGGATTTTGGAGCGGGAGCGCGCTGACGCATGACAGAGAATGAATCAAATGCTGACGCCCAGCCATCGAACAAAGCAAAAAGCGCGCGTTCGGCACCACCGATCATTGATCTCGCGGCTCAAGAGGTAAAACCAGAACAGCCATCGTCAGATGAAGGTAAGGCTGATTCCATGGGCGCCGCAAAACCGTTAAACCTGCACTGGATTGGAGCGGCATTGGTAGGAGGCCTGATTGGCGGCGCTTTGGTTGCAGGGGTCCTTCATTTTGTGCCTGCGAAAGAGAGCGGTGCTGATCGACTAACGGCACTGGAGACAAGCATTGGTCAGCTTGGATCACAAGCATCGATAAAACTACTCGAAGCCCGCCTTGCAAAGGCAGAAAGTGCGGCTAGCGATTTAAGAAAATCGTTGGAGCAAAATTCAAAATCATCGCCGGAGCTAACAGCCCGATTAAATACGATTGAAGAAGCATTGGGCCATATAAATGTTCAGGCCTCTTCAGCAGACGGCACTTTCAGCAAAAGTGCATTGCGTTTAACCTTGGCTATGCTCATCAAGGACAAAGTAGAAAACGATATTCCCTATGACGATGCATATAATGCGCTTGTCACTCTAGTGGGATCATCAAGCAGCAATGAGATTTTAGAGAAGTTTTCTAAATCCGGCTTGGCATCCTACGAGGTTTTGGCGTCTGAATTTGTAAAAATAAACACAGCGCCGAAACCAATCGAAGATACAACACCACCTTCATCAATCCCCTTTAGTGATCGCATGTTGAATATGCTTTCGCATGTTGTAACGATTACACCAGCGGATCAGATGGGTATGGGAACAAAGGCGAGCCTGACAGCGATTGAAACGGCTATTGCCAATCATCAGGGCGCTAAGGCGTTTGAACTTTGGCAATCTCTACCAGAAAATGACAAGCAACGCCTTGCTCCATGGGCGTCCCATCTTCGCGAAAAATTGACTGCAAAAATGGAAGCTGACGCTCTCATCACAGATGCGCTGCACGCATTGGACATGAAGGGAATTAGCCAATGATCCGGCTCATCCTAAGTCTTATTGTCCTAACAGCGATTGCGCTTGGCCTAGCTTGGTTGGCCGATATGCCGGGCGGGGTTACCGTCACTTTAATGGGATTTAAAATTGAAGCGTCTTTGGCGGTAGCAGCCGTTGTAATTTTTACGCTGGCGATTGCACTCGCCATTCTCTGGTCCATTATTCGGTTTATTTTTCGTTTGCCCAGCATCATTTCCATCGGGTGGCATGCACGACAAAGACATAAAGGTCATCTCGCCATTTCACGCGGTATGATTGCGGTGGGCGCGGGTGATTCTAAAATCGCGCATCGAAGTGCTTCAGAAGCCATCCGCCTGTTGGGCCGCGAACCATTGGCGCTTCTCTTATCCGCGCAAGCCGCACAAATGGAGGGCGATGGTGCAGGAGCAGCGCGGGCCTTTCACGATATGCTGGCAAGCGCGGATACAAAGCTGCTTGGCCTGCGTGGTCTCTATATCGAATGCCAGCGCTCGGGCCGTGAACAAGAGGCCGTTAAATACGCGGAAGAAACCGTCGCCATCGCACCAAAGACTGCATGGGCCGTGGACGCTTTGATCGAGCATCATGCAAAAGCAGGCGACTGGCACAAGGCACTCATGGCGTTGGATCGCGGTGGCGGCGCCTTTGAGCGGGACGACCGTAAACGTAAACGCGCCGTCTTGCTAACCGCCGATGCCCTCTCCCATGGTGATGGTGCGCCTGAACATGCGATTGAGTCCGCACGGGAAGCGGCCAAACTGGCGCCCGAGCTCGTGCCTGCGCAGACCATTTTTGCGCATCTCCTCTCGCGGCAGGGAAACTTCCGAAAGGCATCGCGACTTCTGGAAGCCGCATGGAAGTTAACGCCGCATCCTGACCTTGCAGAGGCCTATCTTTCGATCCGGCCCGGCGATGCCGCACGTGAAAGGCTGGCTCGGGCAAAAAAACTGATGGTGCTTAAGCCCGACCATGCGGAAAGCCGTTATGCCTTGGCGCGCACCTATCTCGAAACCCGAGAATTCGAAAAGGCACGTGAAGCCATCGCGCCACTGCTTGAAACCGTGCCAACGGTTCGAACATGCCTCCTCATGGCAGAGCTTGAGCAGCTTGAACATGGCGATGGCGGTCATGTGAGGGAATGGTTAGGGCGAGCCTCTCACGCGCCACGCGACCCGAGCTGGATCGGAGATGGGTTAATCAGCGATGTTTGGACAGCAATTTCGCCCATTAGCGGAAAGCTTGATGTGTTTACCTGGGCAAAACCCGCCGAAACGGTCATTGATCGACGGTTTTCTGAGGTTTTGAATGGAACGCTTCGCTCCCTTGGATCTACCCAGTCACCATCAAACGCGCCTCAAGAGGCTTCTTCTTTGGTGCCGGGCTTAAAGAAAACGTTGTCGGCCTCGGCATTTCTGGCTTCACAAGCCCAAGACAGCGAAATTATTAAGCCTGTACGGAAAAGTAAGGCGGATGTTATCTTCCCGCTCTCCCACTCGCCCGATGATCCGGGTCCGGGGCACGAATAAAATGCATCACCTCGAGGCCGTTCTGCTAAAAGGGGGTAGGAAAATCGCTCGAACTCATGTATGGAACCGCGCGTTGCCGCTTTAGCTCAGTTGGTAGAGCACAGCTTTCGTAAAGCTGGGGTCAGGTGTTCGAGTCACCTAAGCGGCACCATTTCCTTCATGAGCCCTTTATCGATGGCGCGGGTCTGTAGCCCCATTGTTGTGCCAATTTTAGGGTTTCGGCGACACTCGTAAC
>JAPJMW010000124.1 GCA_026461505.1 Beijerinckiaceae bacterium | reverse complement strand
TGTTTGGTATCAGGACGAGGACCCCGGTCTTTCGCGTACGATGGCGGCGATGGACACAGAATTGAAGCGTGGTGGAATGGTGGTTAGTCGGTGGGATGATTTATGCCGATTGACCGCGCCCCTATCAGGCGCCTTGCACCGTATTGCTGAACGCGGGTTTCGGATGGCGGATCGCACACCGACATCGCGAGGCAATCCTGATTTAGATCCGTCTATTTGAAAGCCTTATGTGATGAGCGGATCGAGCAGCTTAGCGGCCCAAATCGGCTTTGACGATTTTTTGAACGTTGATATCCGCGTGGGTACGATCGTAGCGGCTGAGCCGTTTCCCGAAGCGCGTAAGCCGGCCATTAAATTAAGGATCGATTTTGGCGGTGATATCGGTGTGAAGCGCTCATCCGCGCAGATTACGGAAAACCATACACCAGAGGCTCTTGTTGGCACCCAAGTATTGGCGGTTGTGAATTTTCCACCCCGCCAAATTGGTCCGTTTATGTCTGAGGTTTTAACGCTTGGCGTGCCGGATGAAAACGGCAAGGTGATGTTAATTAGACCCGACCGCCAAGTTCCTTCTGGCGGCCGGCTCTATTGAACGGCGTTTGATTATTCAGCTGCTAATGCTTTTGGTGTAACCGCTGCGGTGTAAGCGTCAAGCATTGTGCGGGATACGGCGCCAGGTGTGAAGCTGTAAGAACCAACTTCAGAAACCGGCGTTACTTCTGCACCCGTGCCGCAGATAAAGCACTCCTGAAAACCAGCTAGCTCTTCCGGCATGATCCTACGTTCATGGACGGCGATGCCATGTTCTTTGGCGAGAGCAATAATCGTTTGGCGTGTAATGCCATTCAAGAAACAATCAGCAATTGGCGTATGCAGCGCGCCGTCTTTCACAAAGAAAATATTCGCTCCGGTGCATTCGGCGACACGACCTTGCCAATCGAGCATCATGGCATCGGCATAGCCTTTTTTCTCGGCGCGGTGTTTTGAGATCGTGCAGATCATATATAGGCCGGCCGCCTTTGCATGGACTGGGGCGGTAACCGGATCCGGACGACGGTAATCGGCAATATCAATCCGAATACCTTTCATTTTTTGTGCCGTATCGAACATGGATGGCCAATCCCATGTGGCGATTGCCACATGGATGGTGGCGTTCTGTGCCGAAATAGCCATCATTTCACTGCCGCGCCATGCAACTGGACGGACATAACAATTTTTGAAACCGTTTTTGGCAACGACGAGGTCCTTCGCTGCATTGAGTTCAGCGACCGTATAGGGGATGTCGAACCCAAGAATTTCCGCCGAATTCAAAAAACGCTCCGAATGTTCGGTGGATTTGAAAATCTGGCCGCCATAGGCACGTTCGCCCTCAAAAACCGACGAGCCATAATGCAAGCCATGGCTCAGGACGTGGAGTTTGGCGTCTTTCCAGTCAACGAGTTTGCCGTCGAGCCAGATAAAGCCGTCGCGGAGGTCAAAGGGGATCACGGACATAGGGCGCTCCATAAGATTGTGGCGATCATGGTCGCCTTTGACCTTACAGGTAACAATCGGGTTGAAATATGTCAACATCACTGACATAAATACTGACGAAAGCATTAAAGTGGCTTAGGGTGTCGAGGATGAGACAAGATCAATTGTTATCGGCAGCCTTGATACCGGACCGCGGTGATAACGCGGCGCTATTTGAGCTTATTGAATTATTGTTTTTCGCGTATCGCGACTTTGTGGGCGATCCTGATAGGCTATTGGAAGACTATGGCTTTGGCCGAGCGCATCATCGCGTCATTCATTTTGTGGATCGGAACCCAGGCCTCACGATTGCCGAATTGTTGGATATTTTAAAGATAACCAAGCAGAGCTTGAATAGGGTGCTGAAAGAATTGATTTCGAAAGGGTTCATCGAAAGCCGATTGGGCATTGAAGATCGTCGTCAGCGTCATCTGCACGTCACGGCTCAGGGTAAGCATCTGGCTGATAGTCTTGCCGCCCTTCAGATGAAACGGATTGGTCGGGCGATTGCCGAGATAGGTCCTTCCAATGCCTTGATAGCAAGACGGTTTTTGGAGGCGATGATTGATCCCTCTGAGCGGGGAGGCGTGCAGCAGGTGGTGGCGGCAAAAGGTCATTCACGATGAATGCAACGCGTCCCCGCATAGCGACATCAGCGAATGCGTCCCACATTCTCGTCGTGGATGATGATAGACGGTTGCGGGATTTGTTGTCGCGCTTTCTTGTTGAAAATGGGTTTAGGGTTACGGTTGCGAAAGATACAAGTGAGGCACGCGAACGGTGCGCTTTGTTTATATTTGATGGCATTATTCTTGACGTGATGATGCCTGGTGAAAATGGCTTCGAGTTTGCTCACTTTTTACGAAAAGACTCCGATATTCCGATCATGATGTTGACTGCTCGCGTTGAAACCGATGATCGTATTCAAGGCCTCGAAATTGGTGCTGATGATTATTTGCCAAAGCCCTTTGAGCCGCGTGAGCTTTTATTGCGTTTAAACAATATGCTACGCCGCACGGCAGCTGCGACCGCTAAAGCAACGGAACCATCCGATAAGGTTCGCTTTGGCGGGTATGTTTTTAAAATTGAGCGGGCTGAATTAAAGCAGGGCGATGAGGTAGTTCGGCTAACCGACAGAGAGCGTGAATTGCTTCAAATTCTTGCTCGTAAGGCGGGTGAAGCTGTTCCGCGTGACGAGATTGCCGGTGACGATGAATTGGGTGAACGTACGGTTGACGTTCAGATTAACCGTTTGCGCCGTAAGATTGAGGTCGATCCTTCCAATCCTTTACACCTGCAAACGGTGCGTGGATTTGGCTATCGTTTATTAGTGGATTGACCGATGGCCAGATTGAGAACGCCCTTTCACCATCTCTTACACCCCTATAGTCGAGCTGCGGGTTGGCTGGCAAACCGAATGCCAAAAGCACTGTTTACGCGCGCGCTGATTATTATCATTGCGCCAATGGTGCTTTTGCAGTCGGTTGTCGCTTACGTATTTATGGAGCGGCATTGGCAATTGGTTACGCGGCGCCTTTCTGCTGCGGTCGTCCGTGATGTTGGTTCCGTGATTGATGTCATGGAACTCTCAAAGCAGCATGCATTGGCTAATGAGATGATCAAGATTGCGGGCGACCGCATGGGGCTTGATATCGAGATATTGCCAGCGGGCCCATTGCCAATGTCAGGTGCTCGCCCGTTTTTCTCGATTCTTGATAGTGCGCTTTCCGATGAAATTGATCACATCATCAAGCGGCCCTACTGGATTGATACGGTGGGTTCATCCGATCTGATTGAAATTCGCGTTCAGCTGGATTGGGGTATCCTCAGAGTTCTTACGCAGCGCTCTCAGGCCTATGCGTCAAATACACATATTTTTATTCTCTGGATGGTGGGTACATCTCTCGTTCTTCTATTGGTGGCAATTTTATTTTTGCGTAACCAGATTAAGCCGGTCTTGCAATTGGCAGAAGCAGCGGAAAGTTTTGGTAAAGGTCGCGATATTGATTATCGGCCGCGCGGCGCAAAAGAAGTGCGCCAAGCCGGCATGGCATTTTTAGAAATGAAGCGCCGCATTGAACGCGCGCTTGAACAACGCACGGCCATGCTCAATGGGGTGAGCCATGATTTGCGAACGATTTTAACACGGTTCCGTTTATCCTTAGAAATGAGCGAGGAGAGCGCTGAGCTAGATGCGCTTAAAAAAGACGTCGATGAAATGTCGCGGATGTTGGAGGGGTATCTCGCCTTCGCGCGCGGTGACGCTGCCGAATCTGCCGAGCCGGTATCGGTCCGTGCTTTGCTTGACGAGTTGAAAGCCGATGGCGAACGGCAAGGGCATCCGACAACGATTGATGTGTCGGGCGATCCGATGGTGACCATTCGGCGCGATGCGATCAAGCGGTGTTTGGTTAATCTCGTGAACAATGCGGTGCGGCATGGCGACAAGATCGCGCTCTCCGCTGTCCTCGATGGTCGCTGGCTTTTATTTCATATTGATGATGATGGACCCGGTATTCCCGAAAGCCGCCGTGAGGAAGTGTTTAAGCCTTTCGTCCGGCTCGACGAAGCCCGTAATATCGACGAAGGTGGTTCAGGCCTAGGGCTGTCGATTGCCCGCGATATTGTGCGCGCCCATGGTGGCGATGTGATGCTGGTGGATAGCCCGATGGGTGGCTTGCGGGCGACGGTCAGAATACCTGTTTGATTCTTCTCCCCGTTTCGTCCTTGCGAGCGAGAGCGAAACAATCCAGTTAACAGAATTTATTGGATTGCGGGGCTATGTTTTCGCTCTTTCCTGCACCATCAACTGAGTTGCTTCGCTCTCGCTCGCAATGACGGGAGAGAGTTACCGTCTTTTTGGCTTTGCTTCCCCACCGCCCCAATTATGCGGTCCCATATCGGCGTCCGTTGGTTTATGTGCTCGGGTTGGCGGGAGATTGGCTGCTGAGCCATAGGTGCGTTCGCCCTTGAACTTTCCGGCTTCGCGTTCAACATCGGATTGCCTTGCTAGAGGATCATTAGCAATGGCCAGTTCGGTGGCTTCCAGCCGTTTGATTTCGTCGCGCAGTCTTGCAGCCGTTTCAAACTCAAGATTGGCTGCCGCTTCGCGCATGCGCTTTTCGAGATCAGCCAGCGTTGCTTTCATATTATGGCCAGCGCTTGGAGCATTGGCCATGCCAACATCGACTTGAACATGATCGCGCTCATAGACGCTGTCTAGAATATCCGAAATGCCGCGCTTGATCGATTCCGGCGTGATCCCGTGTTCGAGATTATAGTCGCGTTGCTTCTCGCGGCGGCGCGAGGTTTCGGCCATCGCGCGTTCCATTGAGCCGGTGATTTTATCGGCGTAGAGCACGACCTTGCCTTCGACGTTACGCGCCGCACGGCCAATGGTTTGGATCAGCGAGGTTTCCGACCGCAAGAAGCCTTCTTTATCCGCATCGAGGATAGCCACCAGCGCGCATTCTGGGATATCGAGGCCTTCACGCAACAGGTTGATGCCAACCAACACATCAAAGGTACCAAGGCGCAAATCGCGGATGATTTCAATACGCTCGATCGTGTCGATGTCCGAATGCATATAGCGCACGCGCACGCCGTTTTCGTGGAGATATTCTGTTAGATCTTCGGCCATGCGTTTGGTGAGCACGGTGACCAGTGTGCGGAAACCTTGCGCGGATACTTCACGCACTTCACCCAATAAATCGTCAACCTGCGCGCGCGCTGGACGAATGATGACTTCGGGATCAATCAGGCCGGTTGGGCGAATGACTTGTTCGACGAATACGCCACCGGTTTGTTCCATTTCCCATTCACCCGGCGTAGCCGAGACATGAACGGTTTGTGGACGCATGGCGTTCCATTCCTCAAACCGTAAGGGGCGGTTATCGAGGCAGGAAGGGAGGCGAAATCCATATTCGGCGAGGGTTGCTTTGCGCTTAAAATCGCCGCGATACATACCGCCGATTTGAGGCACAGTGACGTGACTCTCATCGGTAAAGACTAAGGCGTTGTCTGGCAGATATTCGAACAAAGTCGGCGGTGGCTCGCCCGGCTTGCGGCCTGTGAGATAGCGGGAATAATTCTCGATGCCTTGGCAGACGCCGGTGGCCTCGAGCATTTCGATATCGAACAGAGTGCGTTGCTCTAACCGCTGCGCTTCGAGTAATCGACCTGAGCGGTTAAGATCATCAAGCCGATGCTTCAACTCTTCTTTGATACCTTTGACGGATTGTAGAAGGGTGGGGCGCGGGGTGACATAATGCGAATTGGCGTAGACCTTAACGGCTTCCAGATCTGCCGTTTTATTGCCGGTGAGCGGGTCAAATTCCACAATGCTTTCGACCTCGTCACCAAACATCGAAACACGCCATGCGCGATCTTCATAATGGGCGGGGAAGACTTCGATAATATCTCCGCGTACACGGAATGAGCCGCGGATAAAATCGCCACCGGAACGCTTATATTGCAGGGCCACAAGATCGGCGATGAGTTGGCGTTGTTCTACAACTTCTCCAACCTTCACGGCAAAGGTCATCGCCGTGTAGGTTTCAACCGAACCGATACCATAAATACAGGAAACCGATGCAACGATGATAACGTCATCCCGTTCGAGCAAAGCGCGCGTTGCGGCGTGGCGCATGCGATCGATTTGTTCATTGATGGTGGATTCTTTTTCTATGAAGGTATCGGTGCGCGGCACATACGCTTCGGGTTGGTAGTAATCGTAATAGGAAACGAAATACTCGACGGCGTTGTTGGGAAAGAAGCTTTTGAATTCGCCATAGAGCTGTGCCGCCAGCGTTTTATTAGGCGCCAGAATAAGGGCAGGGCGTTGTGTTTTTTCGATCACCTGCGCCATGGTGAATGTTTTGCCGGAGCCGGTGACACCCAACAAAACCTGATCGCGCTCTTGCTCGGCGATGCCTTCAACCAGCGCTTTGATGGCGGTCGGTTGATCACCGGCCGGCTTGTAATCTGATACAATTTCAAACCGCAGGCCGCCTTCTGATTTCTCAGGGCGGGCCGGCCTGTGCGGTGTCCATTCAACCTTATCGCGAAAGCGCGGGTCACCGCCTTCGAGTAACTCTTTAAGGGCCACCATTGTAGCGCCGGAGCC
>JAPJMW010000123.1 GCA_026461505.1 Beijerinckiaceae bacterium | reverse complement strand
GTTTATTCCTGGCTTTGAAGAGCAGCTTGTTGGTGTCGTTGCAGGCGATACGGTGATTGTTAAGGCAACATTCCCTGCTGAATATTCGGCTTCTCACCTTGCTGGAAAAGCAGCTACTTTCAATACGGTAATCAAGGGCGTTGAAGCTCCAGGCGAAGCAAAGATTGACGATGACTTCGCCAAGGGCTTCGGCATGGAAAGCTTGGATAAGCTGAAAGATGCTCTCCGTTCGAACATCTCGCGCGAATATGAGGCAGCTGCTCGTCGGAAGACAAAACGCGAATTGCTCGACGTCCTTGACGGTCAATATGATTTCGAATTGCCGCCAGCATTGGTTGAGCAAGAGTTCAACGGCATTTGGGGCCAAGTTATGGGCGACTTGCAACAGGCCGGAAAGACCTTCGCGGATGAGGATACGACGGAAGAAGCCGCTCGTGAGGAATATCTTGGCATCGCCAAGCGTCGCGTTCGTCTAGGTCTCGTTCTAGCCGGAATTGGCGAAAACGCTAAGGTCCAGGTGTCGGACGAAGAAATTTCGCAAGGCGTTATGGAGCGTGCTCGTCAGTTCCCTGGTCAAGAAAAGATGGTTTGGGACTTCTATCGCCAAAATCCGCAGGCTGTTGCTGAAATTCGGGCGCCTATATTTGAAGAAAAGGTCGTCGACCATATTCTAACCTTGGCCAAGGTAACCGATCAGACGGTGACGGCTGAAGTGCTTTTGGCCGAAGATGGCGCGGATGACGCAAAGTCGAAATCCAAGGCTAAATCGAAGGCAAAGTCGGCGTCGCAGGACGATGGCGTTGCATCTTCTGAAGAAAAGCCTAAGAAAGCTGCCCCAAAGGCTAAGGCCAAGAAGGCTGGCGACGGCGAGTAATCTTCGCTCATTGGGATCAGAATTGGTGCGGCGCGTGGAAAAGCTTTCTGCGCGCCGTCTTTTTTATCGGCCCACCCATGCTTATATGTCCGTTAGTGGTTTTACCGAATCGGGCGAAGCCGGCATAATTGTTTCTTTATTCAACCTTGGGGTTAGGCATGCGCGATCCGATCGAAACTTATAATCAGCTCGTTCCAATGGTGGTCGAGCAATCCAATCGGGGTGAACGCGCGTTCGATATTTTTTCCCGATTGCTGCGCGAACGCATCGTTTTCCTAACGGGCCCTGTTGAAGACGGTATGGCCTCTTTGGTCGTTGCTCAGCTTCTGTTTCTTGAAGCTGAGAACCCTAAAAAAGAGATTTCCCTCTATATTAACTCGCCGGGCGGTGTCGTTACATCTGGCTTGGCTATTTATGATACAATGCAGTTCATTCGTCCGCCGGTAACCACGCTTTGCATTGGTCAGGCTGCTTCGATGGGCTCGCTCTTGTTGGCTGCAGGCGCAAAAGATCAGCGTTTTGCACTACCAAATGCTCGCATCATGGTCCATCAGCCATCTGGTGGGTATCAAGGGCAGGTAACGGATATCATGATCCACGCCCGTGAGGTCGAAAGTCTTAAAAAGCGGTTGAATGAAATTTATGTCCATCACACCGGGCAAGATTTTGAAACGATCGAAAAAGCGCTTGAGCGCGATAATTTTATGACGGATGAAATGGCTAAAGATTTCGGCATTATCGATAAAGTTATGGAAAAGCGCCCAAATGATCCGGAACCAGTAGCATCCTGAGTTAATTTCACTCTTGAAATTGGATGTGGCGGTTTTGGTCCGGTTGTTGCAGAATGACCGGATAGAAAAGATTTGTTTAGGAAGCTTGGTT
>JAPJMW010000122.1 GCA_026461505.1 Beijerinckiaceae bacterium | reverse complement strand
GACTTTGCTGGGAATTATTCGGGATCGCATCCAACCTGACAGCATTGTCTACACCGACAGTTTCAGATCCTACGATGTGTTGGATGTCTCGGAGTTCCATCACGTCCGCATCAATCATTCGGAAACATTCGTCGAAGAGAAAAGCCATATCAACGGCATTGAGAACTTTTGGAACCAGGCTAAGCGACACATGCGCCGCTACAACGGAATACCAAAAGCCCACTTCCATCTGTTTCTAAAAGAGTGCGAGTGGCGGTTCAATCATCGCCCAGCCAGAAACCTCTTGAAGACGCTCTCCGAATGGGTCAAAGTATGAATACTTCAACCTTATCTATGTCAGCCCCTAATTTAAATAACTTGATTAACGACGATCAACGAAACGTTGAGTAATTATAAAATATAAAAAACAAATAAAACTTAAATCGAATACATACAGACTATCGATTACTGGTTGTAAAAATACAGAATATACGAGTAATCATCAATTGACGCTTCGTCAAGATCAAACCCGCAATTCCAATGAGATAAAGCGCACCCGCCCAAGGAAAGCGAGGCAATCGGGCGAATAAAGTTGGGGCAAGCGCGATGGGCAGAGGGCCGTCAATAACGCCCGAAATACCAAGCGGCAAAAGCGCGATCTCTCGACCTAGACCATCAAGAATGGCGGAAATGCCGTTATTGGCGGAGCGAACAAGAGGCAGGCCTTGTTCGATGGCTCGAAGGCGTGACTGAGCAAAATGCTGTGCCGGACCGGGTGTCATTCCAAACCAGGCATCATTCGTGACATTGAGGATCAAACCGGGTCGCTCGGGATCATCTGGCAAAGTTTCTGAAGGAAAAATGGCTTCGTAGCAAACAAGCGGAGCGATGGGTGGCAATCCCGCGATGCGCAACATTTGCCTTTTGACTGCTGGCGTAAATCCACCAGGCGCTTGCACAAATTGACGCAATCCCAGTGTCGTTAGAAGGCTATTCAAGGGCAAATATTCCCCGAAAGGCACAAGGTGCGTTTTATCAGCCGATGCAATAATCAACCCATCCTGATTGACGGCCTGAATGGCGTTAAAATAGCGCCGCTCCTCATTGGCGCCATCCCCCTCAGCGCGAACGGCCCCAGCCAGCAAAACTGCTCCCTCTTTCAGAATATGAGCAATTTCAGCGCGCGCGGCAGGCTCTGAATCCAACAAGAAAGGAAAAGATGTTTCAGGCCATATCAGGTGTGAAATCCCCTTCATTCCGTTTGATGATGGATAACTCCCTTTCGTGCTTAGATCGAAATAGTGATGCATAATTTCAGCGGCATGCTGCCTGCTAAAGCGATCATCAAGCGGCATATCAGGCTGCATCAAACGAAGCTGAATATTGGGCACGAAACTGGTTTCAGACTGAGCCAAGCGCCATTCGCCAAACCCGAAAAGAAAGACAAGAATAGCAAGCGAACCACTAACCAACAGGTAATTGGCCGGATGCGGTTTTCTTTCAAAAAGCAAAGCGGGTGACGCAAAAAGAAGCGCAACAATAAAAGTCAGCCCATTCAATCCTATATCCGATGCAATTTGCGCAAAGGCGAGATGATCACCCAACGCCATACCCAGACTGTTCCACGGAAAGCCGGTTAAGAGTGTTCCGCGGAGCCATTCGACGAACCCGAGAAAAATGGCAAAAATCACAAGGCGGGAAGGGCCTGAACGCCACAAATAATACGCCATGGCAAAGCATGCAGCAAAAAACAGGG
>JAPJMW010000010.1 GCA_026461505.1 Beijerinckiaceae bacterium | reverse complement strand
GTTTAAGGCTGCCATCTGATCCGTCGTCAAATTAACAATCTGGGATGTAGTCAGTGCAGCTACCGCCAATGTCTTAAGTGCTGCAATTTGCGACGTCTTCAAGGCTACTATTTGATCCGTCGTCAACTTAACAATCTGTGCCGTTGTAAATGCAGAAACGCTTGTCGTCGTAATCGATGCAATCTGATCCGTGGTCAAATTAGCAAATTGGGAGGTTGTCAGTGCAGCTACCGCCGAGGTCTTAAGTGCGGATACCTGCAGTGTTGTAAGAACGACAAACTGGCCCGTTGTCAACGCTGAGACTTGAGCCGTCGTTAACGCCGCAATGTCAGACGTCGTAATCGCCGCAACCTGATCTGTCGCTAAATTAGCAACTTGAGATGTCTTAAGTGCAGCCACTTGAGAGGTCTTCAATACAGCAATTTGATCCGTCGTCAAATTAGCAACCTGAGACGTTGTAAACGCCGCAATATCAGTGGTCTCAAGGGCAGAAACCTGAGATGTCATTAGTGCAACCAACTGATCAGTCGTCAATTTAGCAATTTGAGACGTCGTCAATGCTGCGATGTCAGCCGTCTCAATCGCGGCAACCTGGTCTGTCGTCAAATTAGCAATCTGAAAGGTCGTGAGTGCGGCAATTTCGGAAGTATTAAGTGCTGCAACCTGAGATGTCGTTAGATTGACGACTTGCGCAGTGGTTAGCGCTACGATCGCAGCCGTCTTGAGAGCGGAGATCTGGTTTGTTGTCAACGCTGCAATCTGATCCGTCGTCAAATTAGCGATTTGAGCAGTCGTTAGTGCCGCAACGGTCGAAGTTTTAAGTGCTGCAATTTGATCCGTCATCAAATTAGCGACCTGGGACGTTGTGAGCGCCGCGATCTGCGCTGTCTGAAGAGCTGCGGCCTGGATTGTCGTTAAGGTCGCAACTTGGTCGGTCGTCAGCTTAGAGATCTGTGCCGTGGTAAGCGCTGACACTCCAGCCGTTGTTAATGCTGCGATCTGATCAGTCGTTAATTTTGTAATCTGGGAAGTGGTCAGCGCAGCTACCGCAGACGTCTTAAGAGCGGAAAACTGGGCCGTCGTAAAATTAGCCATCTGAGACGTTGTGAATGCCGCAATTTGAGACGTCTGAAGGGCTGCAGCTTGAGACGTCGTGAGCGTCACCAACTGATCAGTCGTCAATTTAATGATCTGCGCTGTAGTCAGGGATGAGATGCCCGATGCCGTTATAGCTACAATCTGATCCGTTGTTAATTTAGCAATCTGGGCCGTTGTGAGTGCAGCTACCGCAGAGCTCTTGAGAGCAGAAAACTGTGCGGTCGTTAAATTGGCCATCTGAGACGTTGTAAATGAAACGATCTGGGAGGTCTGAAGGGCCGCAGCCTGCGAAGTTGTTAGGTTTGTCAGCTGATCCGTCGTTAGCTTAATGATTTGAGCCGTAGTAAGCGCTGACACGCCGGACGCCGTTATGGCTGCGATTTGATCCGTCGTTAAATTTACGATCTGCGACGTCGTTAGCACAGCAATATCCGCCGACGCCAAAGCTTTGATCTGCGCCGTCGTCAGTGCTTGAATCTGAGCCGTCGTCAAATTAACGATTTGTGCCGTTGTCATGGCCGAAACGGCGGACGCCGTAAGTGCAGAGACCACAGAAGTATCAATGGACCCGATTTGCGCGGTAGTCAGATTTGACGCCTGTGCAGCCGTAATTCCCTTAAGCTGGCTGCTCGACAGTGACCGTACGACTGACAGGCTCAAACTGGAAATCTGCAGGCTCGTTAGACTGGATATTTGCGTAACGCTCAAAGAAACAGCCTGCATCGATGTTAGTATCGCAACATCTTCAGTTGATAAAGCTGGTAACTGAGTTGCCTTCAATGCCCCTACTTGTGTCGAAGTCAGGTAGCTGATGTCGTCTGTGCCAAGGCTGCTGATCTGATCACTTGTCAGACTAACAATTTCGGCTGTCGTTAATTGGCTTATCTGATCGGACGTTAAGCTAGAGATCTGATCTGTCGTCAATATGGCGATCTGAGCCGTCGTAATATGGGCCAAATTCGTTGCTGAAATAGACGCTAGAGCCGTCGTATTAAGCGCGGAAATATTGGTTCCGAGCGCTACGATTTGCGAAGTCGTCAGCGCGGAAATCGCAGCAGTTGTTAAACTAGCGATCTGGGTGGTGGTTAAGGTCGCGATCTGTGCCGTTGTTAAATCGGACGCAGAGCTAACGATTGTCGTACTAACCGAAGTTCCATATGAGGCCAAACTGCCAGATATTGTCGTCATATCTCTTTGACCCCATTACTTCCAAAGTAATAAATCTTAAGGGTTCAAATAAAAAAACCCGAAACATAAAAATCGACGTCATGACGTAAGACGTCAGTTGCTTCAATAATTTTAGGAAAATTCACATATTAATTTGATTTAGGCGCAAAAAAGCCCCGCATTAGCGGGGCTTAGAGCCAAAATCAGGATGGCAAAGCTTGCGTAACCCGATTTATTTAACGGCAATATTGACCAATGTGCCCGAAGTTCCGCTGGTGGCGAGCGGCAGGGACTGAACATTACCGCCTGCTGCGGGCTTGGCAGCACCGTCATCACTATCACCGTCGTTTACTTTTGGTGCAGCAACAGGACGAGGTGCGGCTTGGGCAACGGGAGCCATTGAAGGCGTATTCGAAGAGATGGCCATACTCATAATAGACTACTTTCTTTTTGTTATTAAATTGGGTTCGATGGAAACGCTCTTTAAGCTGTGGGGACGGCTTAAGACGCGTTCGGCCACATCATCTACTGCCGTGGGGTTTAGGACGGCCGAGGGCAAATAAAGTTTAGCTGGATCAGTTTTAAAGGCAAAAAACCTTCAGAAACTTAGCCTTAACCGTCGTGCGACACTAAAAAAGCTCAATCGGAGACCAATTAGCCCCGACTAGCCTTTTAGCGTGGCAGGGTCCTACTGATCATGTAAACGCGGCCGTTGCGGCGAACCGGCTGGTTGTCGCAATGGCGGATAAGTAACCAAGTTTATTGCAATTCGTCATAACCGTTAAAGAAAGTAGCTGACCACATTGGCTAGAGCCGCCGCCGCGATCGTATTGAGCGTAAAGCCCATCCCGATTACCCGAAATCGAAAATTCTCAGTGTTGTTTGAAACACCCCAAGCATGACAGGTCCGGCCAATCAAAAGCGAGACGCACAAAAGATGGATGGCAATGGAATGGATCCCTCGCATCTCCGCGAAGGCGATCAGAAGCAGGGTGAAAGGAACATATTCGGCAAAATTGGCATGAACTCGGGAAAGGCGCTCGAGTACCGTATCGCCTCCCGTTCCAATAGCGACTTTGGCCGAACGGCGAGCTCGGATGGTTCGGATGGATAGGACAAGAAGCAAACAGGCAAATATGGCGGCATAGGCGGGGACAATGGTCATTCAATGCTCCTTATAATCCAATGCTACGCTATCTTCGCGTGATTGGTTCAGGCAAAATACCTCACCGTACAAACGCAAAAAGCCCCGCATAAACGGGGCTTCAAACTTAGCTTAAGACTAAAAACGGTCAATCAGAGGCCAATTAGCCCTGACGAGCCTTATAGCGTGGCTGGGTCTTGTTGATGATGTAAACGCGGCCCTTGCGGCGAACCAGCTGGTTGTCGCGGTGACGCTCGCGGAGGCTCTTGAGGCTGTTGCGGATTTTCATAACCGTATCCTATCCAAAATTCTATGCAGTTTCCTGCTTCGAGACTTCCATAACCCAGAATTTGTGCCGTTACCAGCGCCAAATCCTATAAATTCCGTCACCAAATGGTGGGCGCGACAGGGATCGAACCTGTGACCCCTACGATGTCAACGTAGTGCTCTACCGCTGAGCTACGCGCCCTTCACGGGCGAGCCCGCTTCAAGGTGTGGCGAGCGTATAGCGGCAGATGCCGCCCGTTGCAAGCCGTGTCGGGCAAATTTCTGTCCAGAAGCCTTGTTCAGGCCGCGATGAGCAGCTTTTGGACTTCGTTGACCAAGTCTTTAAGGTGAAACGGCTTTGAAAGGATCTTGGCATCCTTGGGAGCTTCCGAATCCGGATTAAGCGCCACGGCCGCAAAGCCGGTGATAAACATGACCTTGATTTCCGGATCAAGCTCGGTGGCCCGGCGGGCGAGCTCGATGCCATCCATTTCCGGCATAACGATATCGGTCAAAAGGAGCTCAAAAGGCTCTTCGCGGAGCCGATGGTATGCAGAAAGCCCATTATCGAAGGAAGCCACTTGATATCCGGCCTGTTCGAGCGCGCGAACGAGGAACCGACGCATATCATTATCGTCTTCCGCCAATAGGATACGCCTTGAAAGCTCGCTACCGATCATCCCGCCTCACTCCTTTGTACATCTGCTTATGAAACAGATTTGGTAAACAACCCGTGAAAGATAAGCGGAAATTGGACAATGATCTTAAGATCTGATCAAAATAGTGCCTATAAGCGTTAAGATATTATTGGTTCGAGGTCCGTCGAAATTCTCAAAAAGCACGGAATAGGATGACAAACGAGCTAACGCACCCTTTTGACCCTGCTTTTCGGCTAGAACACCCGCTTTCTGGCCCAGCCGCGGTGCTGTTTAATTCCCCGCATTCTGGTGCCTGCTATCCGCAAACCTTCCTTTCTGCCTCGCGACTGGACGCGATGTCGCTCCGTCGCTCGGAAGATGTCGATGTACATGCCTTGTTCGGTAAGGTCACCGAGATCGGCGGATCGCTGATGCAGGTTGAGTTTCCCCGCGCTTATATCGACGTTAACCGCGAGCCTTATGAGCTTGACCCGCGGATGTTTTCGAGCCGGTTGCCGCCCTTTGCCAATACCCGATCCTTAAGGGTAGCCAGCGGATTAGGCACAATTCCGAGAACGGTGGGCGACGGTAATGACATCTATCGAGCACCCCTCAGTATTGATGAGGCCCTCGACCGGATCGAGGCACTTTATAAGCCCTATCATCGGGCGCTGGCGCGGGCTTTGCTCACGGCCCAGAGGCGTCACGGACTGGCCGTTTTAGTCGATTGCCACTCGATGCCATCAGCGGCGGTGGCCCGTTCTGAGAGTTTTCAGTGTGATATTGTAATTGGAGATCGCTTTGGAACCAGCGCTGATCCGTCCATTCCGGACTTTATTGAAGCCAGTTTGCGCGATTTGGGCTATGTCGTTGCCCGAAACAGGCCTTATGCGGGCGGATATATCACTGAGCATTATGGCAATCCGGACACCGGGATCCATGCCGTTCAGATCGAGATCAATCGCGGGCTTTATCTCGATGAAAGACGCCTTGAGCGACTACCCGGATTTGATGATTTACAAAGGGATTTGACCCTCATGGCTGGCGAATTGATTGCCTTTATCAACGCCGAATTGCAGCCCATCAGTCTCGCAGCCGAATAATTCTGGACACTAGACAAAAAAAGAGGCCGCCCTGAGGGCGGCCCAAGTCTAGGGAGGAAACGCCCAAGAAGGGCTGCGGATATCACTGATCCAGCGATATCGCACTGCAACAAAGTGCTCTTGCATCGCACAAAATGCAAGCCCTTTATCGGAAAAAAATCCAATAAGCGTGGGTTACTGTAGCTCTAGGTTTATAAAAATTGTATTAATATCAATAAGCTACACTATATTTTCATAAAATGCATAACTGAAATGCAAGTTATGCGTTTTTTTAAACGGCTTGAAAAAGACCCTCTTTTTCTCCTCATATTTAGGTGAATTGCGAATCCGGAGTGGTCAAGCTATCAAGAAACCCTCAATTTTGACCGGAGTTTGCGATGTCCGCCGTCGACTTTTCCGCCTTTGTAGACGAGCTTGCAGCCTTATCAGGGGCGGCAATTTTGCCTTTTTTCCGCTCGTCGCTCAGCGCGATGGATAAATCGAATGGCGGCGTATTTGACCCGGTAACGGAAGCGGATAGGGCCAGCGAGGCCGTTATGCGCTCGCGGATCAAGACCACCTTTCCCGATCATGGCATTATCGGCGAGGAATTTGGATCCGAAAAGCCAGATGCCGAATTCGTCTGGGTGCTTGATCCGATTGACGGAACCAAAGCCTTTATTTCTGGCTTGCCGCTTTGGGGGACACTTATTGGGCTCACGCGAAATGGCCATCCGGCCTTCGGGATGATGAACCAGCCCTATACCAAAGAGCGCTTTTTTGGCGATGGCGGAGCGGCAACCTTAAGAACACCAGCCGGCGACCGTCCGCTCAAAACCCGCGTCTGTGCGAGCCTGGCCGAGGCAACGCTGTCTTGCACATCGACGACGATGTTTAATGCCAAAGAGCTCAAATCTTTCCAAAAGGTCGAAAAAGCGGCCCGATTGACCCGTTTCGGCTATGATTGCTACGCGTTTTGTATGGTGGCCGCCGGATTTATCGATTTGGTGATCGAGTCCAATTTAAAGCCTTATGATATCGTGGCTCTTATCCCAATTATCGAAGGTGCGGGCGGGATTGTGACGACATGGGATGGCGGATCGCCCGTCAATGGCGGCGCGATTATTGCGGCGGGGGATAAACGGACCCACGCCGCCGCGATGGAACTCCTCAACGCTTAAGATTCGGCCATGAACTGATCGAAAGCCTGCCAGAATATCTGGCGGATCGGTTCAATTTCTAGAAGCACTTCGTGTTCGGAACCGTTTATCGCCAAAAACTGGCCATTGGGCAGATGGTTGGCAAAGGTTTGGGCGTGAATGGTTGATGTAATCCGATCCTGAGGACCTGCGGCGATTAAGATCGGGGTCTTGATGCGCTGCGCGGTTGATGGCTGCTGCAACTCGGCCATGGCGTTGAAACTGGTTGAAGTCCAGCCGATGGTAGGACTACCAATCGCCAAATCGGGCGCGATTGCGAACACTTTTCCGGCAATAGCGTGGCGGCGCTCGTCCTGTGTCAATGGATTATCCTCAAAGGGAAAAGTTGCGCCATCGGTGCCACCCGGGACGTAGGCGTGTTCCAACCCCAAAAGGGCGAGAAGATTGGTGGCCAAATGGGCCATTCTCGGCCGTTTGACCATCGAAAGGCCGATCATTGGGGCGGATAAGACACATCGCTCAAATAAGGAATCGTCCTCAGATAAAGCGCGGAGCAGGACGGCTCCGCCCATGGAATGCGCCAAGGCCATGCGCTGAAGACCGCCAAAGCGATCCGTGATCACGTCGAGAATAGCCGAAAGATCGAACCTGTAATCGTCAAATTGAGCAACGTGGCCCTTTCTCGGATTGGCGAGCAAACGCTCAGAGCCGCCCTGCCCGCGCCAATCAAAAGCAATGACGTGAAAGCCGCGCTTCAGCAATTCGGCGATGGATTCGGAATAGCGCTCGATAAATTCTGTGCGGCCTTGCATGACGACGATGACTTTGCCGTTACCAGCCTGAACTGGAGACCAAGATGCTGCGCGTAAGGTTAATCCGTCTCGGGTTTTAACCGATTCAACCTTACCAGCCTCAGGCAACGGATTTTCCGGAATGGCGACAAGATTAGGTCTAACGCTGAGCTGCACATAATCCTCCAACACACCCCTTGAAGCCAAGCTTTACACTCCCTACCTCAAGCATGGACAGACCATTCCGGTTGTCCGTCTAACGGTTCGGGCCCAACGGGACGAACCTTACGACTTCATGTCGCTTCTTTTGGAGGATATGCATATGCGTCACTTTGATCTCTCTCCCCTTTATCGGTCAACCATCGGATTTGACCGCATCTTTTCTTTGCTTGATCAAGCAACGGGGCCGGAGGCTACGACCTACCCACCCTATAATATCGAGCGAACCGACGAAAACGCCTATCGGATTGCGGTAGCGGTTGCCGGATTCGCTGAACCTGATCTCTCGATTGAAGTCAAAGAAAACACGCTCACCATTTCGGGCGAAAAGCAGGCCGATGGCCATGTCGCAAAGCGCGAAGTCTTACATCAAGGCATTGCAGCACGGGCTTTTGTCCGGCGTTTCCAGCTCGCCGATCATGTGCAAGTGACGGGTGCAAGCCTCGAAAACGGCTTGCTGCACGTCGAATTGGTGCGCGAAGTGCCTGAGGCGAAGAAGCCCCGTGTGATCCCAATCGCGGCGAACTCGCAAGCTAAAGTGCTTGAGGCGACTGCGGCTTAAAGTTCGCCTGAACACCATCCAACTGTCATGACCGGGCTTGGCCCGGTCACCCACGACTTCGGATCAACAACCAAGGCGTGGATGGCCGCCACGAGGGCGGCCATGACGGGGCGGGTTGAGCGCCCTAGGCACCCCGTGCCAACGCAATGACTTGATCAATTTGGTCAGGCGCCGTCTCAAAACTCGTTACAAAACGCCAAAACACTTCGTTGGTACCAATCTTTTCATTCGTTGGCAGGCTGATGCTCAGCTCGTACCAAGGCGCGGCGCGAACACCGGCATCCGAGAGCGTTTTTGCTGTCGCTTTGGGAAGGACGGCAAACACTTCATTCGCCTGGCTTGGCCACGGAAGGCGGACGCCCGGCAATCCACCAAGACCTTTTGCCAGACGCTCTGCCATGCCATTGGCATGGCGGGCATTTTCAAGCCAATGGTTGTTGCGAAGATAGGCGGACATTTGCGCCCCTAAGAGCCGACCTTTTGATACGGTATGACCAGACCGCTTGCGACGGAAGCCGAAATGCTCTGCCCTTGCTGGGTCAAAAAAGATTACCGCCTCGCAGGCAAAACAGCCATTTTTAGTCGCACCGAAAGAGACGATATCCACGCCCGCCTTCCAAGTCATATCCGCAGGCGTGCAGCCCAGCGACACCAGCGCATTGGCAAAGCGGGCGCCATCCAAATGGAAACCTAAGTCGTGGCGGCGGGCAACTTCTCCGATCTCGGCAATCTCCGCCAATGAATAGAGCGTTCCGGATTCCGTGACTTGGGAGATCGAGACTGCGGCGGGTTGGACGGCCTTCACAACGCCTTTCGGATAACGGGCAATGGCGGTTTCAAGTCGCCCAGCAGTCAATTTACCATTCAGACCTGGCAGGCCAATCAATTTGGCGCCGTCGGTGAACATTTCCGGAGCGCCGCACTCATCATCGGCAACATGGCTTTCCTCATGGCAAAAAATAGCGCCCCAAGGTGGCGACAGCGCCGCCAATGCAAGCGCGTTCGCACCCGTCCCCGTCGCGACCAAAAATACTTTGACCTCGTGTTCAAAGATTTCGGCCAGCATTGCTTCGGCCTCGGCGGTATAATGATCCGAGCCATAGGCCGCTTCTGCCCCCGAATTTGCGGCTATTAAAGCCTCCAAAACCTGCTTTGAGGCACCGACGACGTTATCACTGGCTAAATTGATCATTCTTTTTCACTCCGATTCTGGACCGCACACTGCACCTAGATGCATCCATTGAAAAGGGTGAAGCGTATCAACAGAGATTCAACGCGGTGCCCTCTTGTGCGTCTTAAAAAAACGTGTAATTGTCGCCTCGAAATAGGACAGTCTTACTGTCCCATTTATCAGGAAAATGTCTGGCATCGCCAGTAGGGTTTGGAAGTCACATGCGGTTGAACGGCAACTCACTTTCGTTGACGCAGCAAAAGCGCACCACCCTTGGCGGCGTTAAACGTGCCGCCCGCAAAACGCGGGCTTAGGGCGCCTATCAGCTTTTAGCTGGTTGCGCCCGCAAGGAGCGGGCGCAAGAAGGGGCGCGACCCACCTCCTCCTCAAAAATGGCCCCCGACACCAGCGGCTTTGTCGATAATCGGCATGGACGCCTCTAGACCGGGGAGAGAGCGATGAGCACTGAAACGAACGGCATTACGACATCTTCAGCGATGATGGCGCCGTCGAAAGCGGACGTGCTGCGCAATGCGGGGCTTCCCGCGGCCTCCGGCTCTTATGATCCATCGCTTGAAAAAGATTCCTGCGGCGTCGGCTTTGTCGCCGATATGAAGCGCGGCAAGTCCCATTCGGTTATCGAGATGGGCTTGCAAATCCTATTGAACCTTGATCATCGCGGCGCGGTGGGTGCCGACCCGAAGGCCGGAGACGGCTGCGGCATGTTGGTGCAAATCCCGCATCGTTTTCTATCTGAGGAATGTGCCAAGCTGGGCTTTACCCTTCCGGCACCAGAGCATTATGCCGTTGGCCACGTCTTTTTGCCGCGTGACGCGGAAGGCCGCAAACTCTGCGAAGCCTTTATCGAGCGCGTGGTTGTTGAAGAGGGCCAAACTTTCTTAGGTTGGCGCGATGTGCCGGTTGATAGCTCCTGCCTTGGCGAGAGCGTAAAGCCGACCGAGCCGACGCATCGCCAAATCTTTATCGGCCGTGGCGCTGGCATTGCTGACACCGACGCTTTTGAGCGTCGCCTGTTTATCCTGCGCAAGGTGATTTCGAACACGATTTACAATCTGGGCAATCCGGCGACGCAGGGGTTTTATCCCGTCTCGCTATCGGCGCGTACGCTTGTTTATAAAGGCATGCTACTCGCAACCCAGCTCGGCGATTATTTCCCTGATCTGCGCGACTCTCGTTTGGAGTCAGCTGTTGCGCTTGTGCATCAACGCTTCTCGACCAATACATTCCCGACTTGGTCGCTCGCGCATCCTTATCGCATGGTGGCGCATAATGGCGAGATCAACACGCTGCGAGGCAATGTGAACTGGATGGCTGCGCGTCAGGCCTCGGTTGATTCTGAATTGTTTGGCACTGAAATTTCCAAACTCTGGCCAATCTCTTATGAAGGCCAGTCCGATACGGCCTGCTTTGACAACGCTCTCGAATTTTTGGTGCAAGGCGGTTACTCACTCGCTCACGCGATGATGATGCTCATTCCGGAAGCCTGGTCAGGCAATCCGCTGATGAATGAGCAACGTCGTGCCTTCTATGAATACCATGCTGCCTTAATGGAGCCATGGGATGGCCCAGCGGCTGTTGCCTTCACCGATGGTCGCCAGATTGGTGCGACACTCGATCGTAACGGCCTGCGTCCTGCGCGTTATTATGTAACGGATGAAGGTCTCGTGGTGATGGCATCCGAGATGGGCGTTCTCCCCGTTCCGGAAGAAAAAATCGTCACCAAGTGGCGCCTACAGCCCGGCAAGATGTTGCTCGTTGATCTGGAAGAAGGCCGCATTGTTTCAGATGAAGAGATCAAGGAAACGCTTTCAACCGCCAGCCCTTATGCGACATGGTTGAAGAACACCCAAATCGTACTCGAAGATTTACGACCCGTTGAGCCACGCGCGCCTCGGACGGATGTGTCCTTGCTCGATCGTCAGCAGACCTTCGGCTACACACGCGAAGACATCGACCTATTGCTTGAGCCAATGGCCACAACGGGACAAGAAGCTGTTGGTTCCATGGGCACCGATACGCCGATTTCCGCGATGTCGGATAAGTCGAAGCTGCTCTACACCTATTTCAAGCAGAACTTCGCGCAGGTGACGAACCCGCCGATTGATCCGATCCGCGAAGAATTGGTGATGAGCCTTGTGTCCTTCATCGGACCGCGTCCGAACATTTTTGATCTTGAAGGCAATTCGCGTCGCAAGCGGCTTGAAGTGCGTCAGCCTATTTTGACCAATGGCGATCTCGAAAAAATTCGCTCGATCGGGCATTTCGAAGACAGTTTCGATACGAAGACACTCGACATCACCTACCCGACCGAACAGGGTGCGGATGGGATGCATGACGCATTAGATCGTCTTTGCGAACGTGCGGAAGCAGCCGTCAAGGGCCGTTACAACATCATCGTCTTGTCGGACCGTATGGTTGGACCAGATCGCATTCCGATGCCTGCATTGCTCGCAACGGCAGCCGTTCATCATCATCTGATCCGCAAGGGTTTGCGGACATCGGTGGGTCTCGTTGTTGAAACGGGTGAAGCGCGCGAAGTACATCATTTCGCTTGCCTTGCTGGTTATGGCGCCGAAGCCATCAATCCATGGCTGGCGTTTGAAACGCTCGGCGCGATGGCGAAAGATTTGCAAGACGAAGTATCGGCCTATGAGGTCGAGAAGCGCTTCATCAAGTCGGTCGGCAAGGGTCTGTTGAAGGTCATGTCCAAGATGGGCATCTCGACCTATCAATCCTATTGTGGCGCGCAGATTTTCGACGCGATCGGCTTAGGCGACGATTTCGTTGAAAAATATTTCTCGGGCACGCATTCCCGCATCGGCGGCGTTGGCTTAGCCGAAGTTTCACAAGAAACCGTGAATCGCCATTCGGATGCGTTTGGTAATTCACCTGTGTTGCGCAATGCGCTTGATATCGGTGGTGAATATGCGTTCCGTATGCGTGGCGAAGCGCATGCATGGTCGCCGCAATCGGTATCGCTGTTGCAGCACGCCGTGCGTGGCAATGCGCAAGATAAATATCGCGAATATGCCAAGCTTCTGAACGAACAATCCGAGCGTTTGCTCACCATTCGTGGCCTGTTCAGCATCAAGAGCGCCGAGCAGGATGGCCGCAAGGCTGTGCCGCTCGATGAAGTTGAGAGTGCAAGCTCCATCGTGAAGCGTTTCGCGACGGGCGCTATGTCCTATGGCTCGATTTCGCGTGAAGCCCACACGACGCTTGCGATTGCAATGAACCGCATTGGCGGCAAGTCGAACACGGGTGAAGGCGGCGAAGAGTCGGATCGGTATAAGCCAATGGCAAATGGCGATTCGATGCGCTCGGCGATTAAGCAAGTAGCGTCGGGTCGCTTCGGTGTGACCACCGAATATCTTGTCAATTCCGACATGATGCAAATCAAGATGGCGCAAGGTGCCAAGCCTGGCGAAGGCGGCCAATTACCGGGCCATAAGGTTGATGCCGTCATCGCGAAGGTGCGTCACTCGACGCAAGGTGTGGGCCTCATCTCGCCACCACCGCACCATGACATCTATTCGATCGAAGATTTGGCGCAGCTGATTTACGATTTGAAAAACGTCAATCCGGTAGCTCAGGTTTCCGTTAAGCTCGTCTCCGAAATCGGCGTCGGCACAGTGGCCGCGGGCGTATCCAAAGCACGCGCTGACCATGTGACGATTTCCGGTTTTGAAGGTGGTACGGGCGCATCCCCGCTCACCTCGATCAAGCACACGGGTAGCCCGTGGGAAATCGGCTTGGCTGAAACGCATCAGACGCTGGTGAAGAACCATCTCCGTTCGCGCATTGCCGTGCAGGTGGATGGTGGCATTCGTACCGGTCGTGACGTGATCATTGGTGCCTTGCTCGGTGCGGATGAGTTCGGCTTTGCAACCGCACCGTTGATTGCTGCAGGCTGCATCATGATGCGCAAATGCCATCTCAACACCTGCCCCGTTGGCGTGGCCACGCAAGATCCTGTCCTGCGCAAGCGCTTTGTGGGCTTGCCCGAACATGTCATCAATTTCTTCTTCTTCGTCGCTGAAGAAGTCCGCGAAGAAATGGCACGTTTGGGCTATCGCACTTTCAATGAAATGGTTGGTCAGATGCAAATGCTGGATCGTGATCCTGCGATCAACCATTGGAAGGCGAAGGGCCTCGACTTCTCGAAGCTGTTCTCGAAGCCTGACGCTGAAAAGGCGACGGATATTCACCACTCGATGTTGCAAGACCACCATCTCGATGCCGTGCTTGATCGCACCTTAATCGAGAAGGCCTCAGCTGCTTTGGAAAACCGTACGCCGGTGAAAATCGAAACGCGCATCAAGAGCTTGAACCGCACGGCGGGCGCAATGCTCTCGGGCGAAGTTGCTAAGCGCTATGGCAATAAGGGCCTTCCCGATGACACAATCCATGTGTCGCTCAAGGGCACCGCTGGCCAAAGCTTCGGCGCATGGGTTGCACGCGGCGTGACCATGGAACTCGAAGGCGAAGCCAACGACTATGTCGGCAAGGGCCTTTCGGGTGGCAAGCTGATTATCTATCCGCCGAAAGAAGCAACGCAGATCGTGCCGCATGAATCAATCATTGTTGGCAATACGGTGCTCTATGGTGCCATCCAAGGTGAGTGCTATTTCCGTGGCGTCGCCGGTGAGCGCTTTGCCGTTCGTAACTCGGGTGCCATTGCGGTCGTCGAAGGTACGGGCGACCATGGTTGTGAATATATGACAGGTGGCATTGTCGTGGTGCTCGGCAAGACGGGGCGTAACTTCGCAGCCGGCATGTCGGGCGGCATTGCCTATGTGCTCGACGAAGAAGGTAATTTCCCAGAGCGTTGCAACATGGCGATGGTGGAACTCGAGCCTGTGGCCGAGGAAGAGGAGCTTAACCAGCGCCTCAACCATTCGTCAGGCGACCTCGAAGGGCACGGCCGCGTGGATGTCATGGGCGATATGACCCGCCATGATGCTGAGCGTCTCCACATGTTGATTGAAAACCACGCACGCTATACAGGCTCGACCCGCGCGCGTGAAATCCTCGATCGTTGGGAAGACTACAAAGGCAAATTCCGCAAAGTGATGCCGGTAGAATATCGCCGCGCACTGAAAGAATTGATGGCCGAGAATGAGAACCAACCTTTAGCGGTTGCGGGAGAATAAGATGGGCAAGGTAACAGGCTTTCTGGAAATCGACCGTCGCGATCGGCGCTATGCGCCCGCGTCCGACCGCATCCGCCATTATAAGGAATTTGTGATCCCGCTCTCGGAAGAAGCGACAAAGGATCAGGCCGCGCGTTGCATGAATTGCGGCATTCCCTATTGTCATAATGGCTGCCCGGTAAACAATCAGATCCCGGATTGGAATGATCTCGTTTATCATAATGATTGGCAGGAAGCGGCGCGCAACCTGCACTCGACGAATAATTTCCCTGAATTCACCGGCCGTGTCTGCCCTGCTCCTTGTGAGGCAAGTTGCACGCTGAATTTAAATGACAGTCCTGTCACGATCAAATCGATCGAATGCGCCATTGTTGATCGCGCATGGGAAGAGGGTTGGCTTACACCGGAGCCTGCAGCGAAACTGACCGGTAAGCGCGTTGCTATTATCGGTTCGGGTCCTGCTGGCCTAGCGAGCGCGCAACAGCTTGCGCGTGCAGGCCATGAAGTGCATGTCTTCGAAAAGAATTCCAAGGCAGGCGGTCTACTACGCTATGGTATTCCAGGCTTTAAAATGGAAAAGCACCTCATCGACCGTCGCGTCGCGCAGATGGAAGCAGAAGGCGTCGTGTTCCATTACAATATGCATGTCGGTGTCGACAAATCGCTCGAAGAACTCAAGGCATCGTATGACGCGGTGATCTTGGCGGGCGGCTCTGAAAAGCCACGTGATCTGCCGGTTCCGGGTCGTGACATGAAGGGGATCCATTTCGCGATGGAATTCTTGCCACAGCAGAACCGTCGCGTCTCGCATGAGCCATTAAAGTCGAATGATCCCATTCTTGCCAATGGCAAACATGTGGTTGTTATCGGAGGTGGCGATACGGGTTCGGATTGCATCGGCACTTCGATCCGTCAGGGTGCGTTGTCGGTGACTCAAATCGAAATCATGTCGCGTCCACCGGAGAAGGAAGACAAACTCCTCACCTGGCCAAACTGGCCGATGAAGATGCGTACATCCTCTTCACAAGAAGAAGGCGCGGAGCGGGACTTTGCGGTTAATACGGTTTCGTTCTCGGGTGAAGATGGCGCAGTGAAGACCCTTCATTGCGTCCGCGTCGATGATAAATTCCAACCAATTGCGGGATCAGAATTCGAGTTGAAGGCGGATCTCGTCCTGCTGGCGATGGGCTTTGTATCGCCTATTTCAGAGGGCATGTTGTCAGAAGCTCACGTCAAACTTGATCCACGCGGCAATGTTCTGGCCGATATGGTGGCTTACAAATCCAGCGTCGATAATGTCTTCGCCTGTGGTGATATGCGGCGCGGGCAATCGCTCGTCGTTTGGGCGATCCGCGAGGGACGTCAGGCTGCTCACAGCGTTGACAAGCATTTGATGGGTATAACGACGCTGCCACGGTAAGGGCGTAAGGGGTGAAACTTCAACCCTTAACCGTCATGGTGAGCGAGAGCGACGCCAACCAGTTATTGGTTGATGATGAGGCGCATTCGCTCGCAGTGACGGTGTAATATTTACCTGACCCGCAACGCTTCCAACACCCGACGGCCAGCATATCCGTCGGGTCTTAAGCCGCGCTTATCTTGAAAATCACGAATCGCACCGCGTGTCCGTGAACCAATGCGACCGTTTGGCTCTCCTACATCATAGCCAAGGGATGTAAGCGCTTGCTGAAGTTCAATGCGCTGCTGAAGGCCCAAGATTGGATCTTCCACAGGCCATGTCCCATAAAGTTGACTTGCACCATAAATCCGATCACCGAGCATCGCGACGCCCAACGCATAGGCGTCGGAATTATTGTATCGCTTAATTACGTCGTAATTATTGGTCACCAGAAAAGCCGGGCCATCCGCACCTGCTGGAAAAAACAAATTGGCTTCACCAGAACGCGGCATCGCATGGCCATCGGCTGCACGCACGCCTTGTCTCGACCAATCGTCGAAGGAAGCATGGTGCATGTGATAATCAAAGCCACGCGGCATCGTGACTTCAAAGCCCCAAGGCAGACCTGCCTGCCAGCCATTTTGTTTGAGGTAATTAGCGGTGGAGGCCAACGCATCTGGCACATTCGTCCAGATATCCTTTTTTCCATCGCCATCAAAATCGACAGCGAATTTCTGAAACGATGACGGCATAAATTGGGTCTGCCCCATTGCACCCGCCCATGATCCTTTGAAATCCGCGCGCACGACGTGGTGCTGCTGTAAGATCAAGAGAGCGCTGATCAGCTCATCCCGAAAATAAGTGCCGCGATACCCAACCGATGCCAGCGTGGCGAGCGAGCGGATGATATCCTTGCCACCCGTAAAGCCGCCGAAATTGGTTTCCATCCCCCACACGCCAAGAACAACCTCACGGTCAACACCGAAGCGCTGCTCGATGACGTCAAGCGTGTTGGAATTTACATTGGCTAGTTTTGAGCCTCGCTCCAAGCGGTTGGCGGATACGGCGGAAGCAAGATATTCCCAAATCGGTTTAACAAATTCGGATTGCTTTTTGGTGAGATCGATAACGTCCTGATCCGGGGTTAAGCCAGCAAAGGCGCTCGAAAAGGTTTCACGCGAGACCCCGCGGGCTTGAGCTATCGGCCATAGGCGGTCAACAAAGGCACGAAATGGCTGCGCTCTTGTGGCCGATTCGGCCTTTTGGGGACTGGCTGCGTAAGCCGTTGCGATGGGCGATGCACAGTCGATGCAGACGGCTAAAACGGCTATTAGTCCAAAAAGGCGAAGAATGACCGACATTTTATTCCCAATTCGGTTGAATCGGGAACATATTGGGGTCCGAATAGTTTATTTTTTCTTGATCCTTCCTCCTTTTAACCCGCTAAGAAGCGCAAACATTTCCGTCTCAGCCAAAATAAGTTAGATGGAGTAGGTTAAATATGCGTCTTACCACCTCCGAATCGGCCTGATCATGCAACGCATCCGCAAAGCTATTTTTCCTGTCGCTGGCCTTGGTACCCGTTTTTTGCCTGCGACCAAGGCCATGCCGAAAGAAATGCTGACGGTAGTAGACCGTCCGGTTATTCAACATGTCGTTGATGAAGCTAAGGCTGCAGGCATTGAGCAATTCATTTTCGTAACGGGTCGCAACAAGGGCGCAATTGAAGATCATTTCGACATAGCATTCGAATTGGACCGCACGTTAAAAGACCGGCATCGCGAAGCCGATCTAAATGAACTCGCGCGTGATTTACCGATTGCCGGATCAGCTAGCTTTACCCGGCAGCAGGAACCGCTTGGACTTGGTCATGCGGTGTGGTGTGCACGCGACTTGATTGGCGATGAGCCCTTTGCGGTTTTGCTTCCCGACATGCTGCATCAAAGCAGCGAGCCTTGCCTCAAATCGATGATAGAAGCGCATTCATCCATTGGTGGAAATATGATTGGCGTTTACCGGGTGCCGGACGATGAAACGCACCGTTATGGCATTGTTGATGTTGAACAAGGATCGACAAAGGCTCTGCCCGTTAAGGCGATGATCGAAAAGCCGAAGCAGGGAACCGCACCATCTAATCTTGCCATTTCGGGACGGTATCTTTTATCGCCAAAAATTTTTGAACTGCTTGCCACTCAACCGCGTGGCGCGGGCGGTGAAATTCAGCTCACCGATGCGATGGTTACTTTGCAGCGTTCAGAGCCGTTTTATGCGCATGTTTTTGAAGGCCGTGTGCACGACACCGGAACAAAACTCGGATTTCTAACAGCAAACGTAGCTTACGCCTTGGATCGTCATGATCTGCGCGACGAGTTTCGTGCCGCTCTCAAGACTATGATCTAAAGGACCCTATCTTGGCTCATCAATCGGCAATTCAATCCGCTCAACGCACGCTCTTGACCGAAGGCACTGGCTTAAAGCTCCTTCATGACGCGATGGGCGAAGAGCTTGGCCAGGCTTTTGCACAAGCGGTCGAGACTATTCTGGCAGCACCAGGCCGCGTGATCATTTCCGGTATGGGAAAGTCAGGCCATGTCGGCCGGAAAATTGCGGCAACAATGGCTTCAACCGGAACGCCCGCGCATTTCGTGCATCCGGGTGAAGCAAGCCATGGCGATCTCGGTATGATCCAACCCGACGATGTGATTCTGGCGATGTCATGGTCGGGCGAATCATCGGAACTGGCGGATATCATCGCCTATGCGCGCCATAATGATGTTAAGCTCATTGGAATAACTTCGCGTGCCGATAGCTCCTTAGGCGTTGGTGCTCATATTTGTTTATGCCTTCCAAAGGCCAAGGAAGCATGCCCGAATGGGCTTGCGCCAACGACATCAACGACCATGCAATTGGCGCTTGGTGATGCGTTGGCTGTTGCTTTGTTAGAAAGCCGTGGGTTCACGTCGCAGGATTTCCGGCGTTATCACCCCGGCGGCAAGCTGGGTGCGCAGTTGCGACAAGTATCAGCCGTCATGCACACAGGCGATCGGTTGCCTCTGATCCAATTGGGCAAGATGATGTCTGAAGCGATTGTGACCATCAGCTCGAAGGGATTGGGTTGCGTCATCGTGGTTAACTCGGACTCAAAGCTCGGCGGATTGGTCACAGACGGCGATTTGCGTCGTCATATGGCGCCCGATTTGCTCGGGCGGTCTGTTGACGAGATCATGACGAAATCGCCTAAGACAGTAACGCCAGACACATTGATCGCCGAAGCACTTGAAATAATGGAGAGCCGAAAGATCAGCTCTCTCGTCGTTGTAGAAGATGAACGCCCCGTGGGGCTTATTCATATTCTTGATTTATTGCGTATTGGCGCGGCTTGATTATATCCAGCCCTGCAACTCGCGGCGCACGACCTCTTCAATCACGTCAATGCCCGGCTCTGAATCATTCAGGCAAGGCACATAGGCGAATTTCTCGCCGCCGTGATGCATGAAATGCTCGCAGTTTTCGCCTTCGATTTCTTCCAAAGTCTCGAGGCAATCGGCAGCAAAGCCCGGTGCAATGACAAGAACCTTCTTAATACCCTTAGCAGGTAACTCGCCCATCGTGTCGATGAGATAGGGTTTCAACCATTCTTCCGTTCCGAAGCGGGATTGGAAGCAAACCATGAATTTGTCTTTGGATAGCCCAAGCGCCTCGCGCAAGAGACGGCCCGTTTTCATGCATTGGCAATGATAGGGGTCGCCCTTCATCAAATAGGATTTAGGCACACCATGGAAAGAGGCCACAATCATATCGGGTTCAAAATCGAGTGTCGCCTGCTTGGCTCGGATAGAGGTGACGAGCGACTGAATATAGGCGGGATCATCATGCCAAGGAGCAGCAACGCGGACGGCTGGTTGCCAGCGCATCTGCATCAAGGTTTCAAAGGCTTTGTCGCAAGCGGTGGCAGATGTAGCTGCGCAAGACTGGGGATAAAGCGGCACCAGAAGAATACGGTCGCAACCTTCCGCCTGAAGCGCTTTGATCCGGTCTGGCGTTGAGGGATTGCCATAGCGCATACCCCAATCCACAACAATGCGATCATCCACGCTCTTTAACCGCTCCGCCAATTTTTCAGACTGGGCACGGGTAATGGTCTTTAAGGGGCTTTCATTGAGCTCTTTGTTCCAAATCGTGTCGTAATCCTTGCCCTTTCGGCCAGGACGCACGGTAAGAATGATCAAATTGAGAATCGGCCACCACAACAGGCGCGGCACTTCAATGACGCGGCGATCGGACAAAAATTCCTTCAGATATCGGCGCATGGACCAATAATCGGTCGCATCCGGCGTGCCGAGATTGAGCAATAAAACACCAATCTTGCCCAATTTTACGGGCGGGTGATCGGCAGGAAGCTGAATTTCCGCACGGCGGGCCGGAGGGTGTAGAACTTCAGTCATAAAAAAAACCTCGTTAGGGCCGGCTACAACGTCCACCCAATAATCAATACGTTCGAACCATCAGTCGGATTGTCAAAAGCGTGATTTGACGAAGAAAGGCAAGCTTATCTGATCGATTGAAAAGGAAAGACGGGTTTTTCTGAGGAAAGCTTGCACCGGTAAAGCGTTCAGGGTAGTTCGGTGGGGTAGAATTTTTTAAAGGACATCGGAAATGGCTAAATCTGGCCCCATTAAATTCAAGAATTTACTCACGCTGGTCAGCGTCGGTATTCTCGTCGGGACAGAGTTTATCGGCGTGGCCATTGCCGCCGGTTGGGCCATTTCGGGCTTATTTCAGCTTGGAAATACCATCGCTCTCGTGCTGATGGCTGCTTTTGGGCTTGTTAGCCTTTACGCGCTCTTTGAATTTATGAAGCGGGCGATTTCGCTTGAGCCTGTTCGCGGCTGATCCAAAAAGCGAAATGTTATAATATTACATTTCCCTTTCTATGACCTGCGCAAAATGATAGAGAAAGCACCTCTTTCACTCTGCCTTGGTCCAATGCCCCATAGCCACCATCGCCATAATCACACGACCGCTTTGCCTCACGCGAGTGCCAAATCGGACGTGTCGTTGATGCAAATGTCGGTTACAGCCCGGCTGATAGGCGCTTTGGCGATCATCGCTCTGGTTTGGCTTGGCGTTATAGCGGTGCTGCTATGACAGAGAGACGCGCCGGTTTCGTTCAATTGAATGATGTAACCCTAGGCTATGATAGGCACCCGGCCGTGCATCATGTGAGCGGCCTTTTTGAAGCGGGAAGCCTAACCGCCGTGATCGGACCGAATGGTGCAGGTAAATCAACGCTGTTAAAGGGAATTGCTGGCAGTATAAAACCCTTAAGCGGTTCTATTTTGACAGGATCAAGCGCCCCTCGCCTCGCCTATTTGCCGCAATTGGCCGAGCTTGATCGCGATTTCCCGATCTCCGTTGAAGATCTTATTGGAACGGGCTTTTGGCAGAAAATAGGCTCCTTTCGGAGCTATTCGCGACACGATCGGCAATTAATTGACGTTGCGTTGGAAAAAGTCGGCTTGGCAGGTTTTAACAAACGCATTTTAGGCACGCTCTCCGGTGGTCAATTACAACGTGTTCTCTTTGCCCGCCTTATGGTGCAAGATGCCGAACTGATCTTAATCGATGAACCCTTCGCGGCAATCGACAGCAAAACGGTCAGCGATTTAATGGGCCTAGTCCGGCATTGGCATGATGAGGGGCGAACCATTATTGCCGTCCTCCATGATATGGGCCTCGTGGCCGAGTTTTTTCCGGACTGTTTACTCCTCGCCCGTGAATGCGTTTCCTGGGGACCAACCTCAAGCGTTTTAACACCGGATCAGCTTGCAAAAGCCCGAACCATGATCGAAGCAAATGATTCCCATGCCGATGAATGCGAGCGCGCGGCATGACAAATCTTGCCAGCATTTTTGATCTTCTGATTACGCCCTTCGTCGACTTCGCCTTTATGCGGCGTGCATTGGTTGGCTCCATCGCACTTTCGATCGGAGCCTGTCCGATTGGCGTTTTTCTTATGCTTCGGCGCATGAGTCTTGTCGGCGATGCGATGGCACATGCGATATTGCCCGGTGCAGCCCTTGGTTATCTCTTTGCCGGATTATCGCTCGGATTCATGACTGCGGGAGGCTTGATCGCGGGCTTTGTTGTAGCCTTACTCGCGGGTCTTGTGACACGGGTTACGGTCTTGAAGGAGGACGCAGCGCTCGCGTCTTTTTATCTGATCTCACTCGCTGGCGGCGTTGTGCTTGTTTCCTTGCGCGGTTCAAATGTCGATTTGTTGCACGTCCTATTTGGATCGGTGCTCGCCCTTGATGATAACACATTGATGTTGCTCGCCGTGTCTACAACAGTCAGCCTGCTTTCATTAGCCGTGCTTTTTCGGCCACTGGTTTTAGAATGCGTCGATCCTTTGTTTTTGCGGACGGTTAGCAAAAGCGGAAGCCTGTCGCATTTCAGTGTTTTAGCCCTTGGGGTGCTTAATCTTGTTGCAGGCTTCCACGCGCTTGGCACACTGCTCTCCGTAGGCCTGATGATGGTACCAGCCTTTGCATCGCGGTTCTGGAGCTCGACCCTAGATGGCATGATCGCCATTGCTACCTTGATCGGAATTTTATCCAGTGGGCTTGGTATCGTGATTTCTTATCACGCAGGTACACCTACCGGACCGACTATTATTCTATCGGCTGGCGCGCTTTACTTGCTGTCGATCCTGTTCGGCCAGAAAAATGGACTTATCCTTCGACTGTGGCCGCGCAAGCATTTGGCGGCGTGATGCTGCGGCTTCTCACATTCTGCTCGCTCTTGGGCTTATTCCTTGGTACGCCGGTTCATGCGGCCGAGCCAATTCCCGTTGTGGCAAGCTTTTCGATTGTGGGAGATATTGTTAGCCATATCGGCGGTAATCGGGTCAATGTTGATACGCTCGTTGGTCCCGAAGAAGATGCACATGTCTTTGATCCCGCTCCTCGCGACGCGGCGCGAATTGCGGCGGCGAAACTTGTCGTCATCAATGGATTAGGCTTTGAAGGCTGGATGGATCGTTTGATCAAAGCCTCTGGCGGAGCGCCTAAGCTTACTATCGCATCCGAGGGAATTTTATCGCATCAATCGACGATTGATGGTCACGAGAGGATAGATCCGCATGCATGGCAGGATGTCGGCAATGTCAGGACCTATGCGCGAAATATTGCTGATGCTTTGATCGCCATTGATCCAGAAGGCGGCGGTCTCTACCGCGCGAATTTATCTAGTTATGACGACGAACTAGCTGGACTCGACCAGGAAATTCGGGCCGCCATTTCCGCCATCCCGACCGAAAGACGGAAAATTGTTACAACCCACGACGCCTTTGGCTATTTTGCGCTGGCCTATGGGATTGAGATGGTTGCCCCGCAGAGCATTTCAACGGAAGCAGAAGCGTCAGCCAAAGATGTGGCGCGGATTATTCGGCAGGTTAAATCCGAAAAAATCCCAGCTGTTTTTCTGGAAAATGTCTCTGACCCTCGCTTAGCCGAGAGAATTGCAGCCGAATCGGGCGCGCGTATCGGCGGAAAATTATATTCCGACGCACTTTCCAAGGAAAATGCACCCGCAGGGACTTACATCGCGATGATAAAAGCCAATATAAGGGAACTAACCAAGGCGCTGATGCCGTAATGGGCTGGCCCACTTTTCCGTCCGGAGAACGCAATGTCTGATAAAATTCCTGTCACCGTGCTTACCGGCTATCTTGGCGCGGGCAAGACGACGCTTTTGAACCGCATTCTCACCGAACCGCATGGCAAGAAATTCGCTGTCATTGTGAACGAGTTTGGTGAAATCGGGATCGACAATGATCTCGTCGTCGGCGCGGATGAAGAAGTGTTCGAAATGAACAATGGTTGCATTTGCTGCACCGTGCGCGGCGATCTGATCCGCATCATTGAAGGGTTGATGAAGCGCAAGGGTAAGTTCGACGCGATTATCGTTGAGACGACCGGCCTTGCCGATCCGGCACCGGTTGCGCAAACCTTCTTTGTTGATGAAGACGTCTCCGCCCGTGCACGCCTTGATGCTGTTATCACGGTTGTCGACGCACGCTGGCTAAAGGACCAGCTTAAAGACGCACCTGAAGTCAAAAATCAAATCGCTTTTGCTGATGTAATTGTCTTGAATAAAATTGATTTGGTAAGCGCCGACGAACTCGTGGACGTTGAAAAAAATATCCGTGCGATCAATGCTTATGCCACCATTCATAAAACAACCCATTCGGCGGTTTCGCTGGATGCAGTGCTGGGCAAGAATGCATTTGATCTTGACCGTATTTTAGATATCGCACCGGAGTTTTTAGAAGACGTTCATGTGCATCATGACGAAAGCGTTCAATCGGTCGCAATCAATCTTCCCGGCGATATCGATCCAGAAAAATTCATGCCTTGGCTGAATGAATTCACCCAAGCTGAAGGCCCCAATATCTTGCGGTGCAAAGGTATTCTCTCGTTCAAAGACGAGCCAAAGCGTTTTGTGTTCCAAGGCGTACATATGATTTTGGATGGTGACCTTCAGCGCGATTGGAAGGCTGACGAAGTAAGACAATCAAAGATGGTCTTTATCGGACATAAGCTTAATCGCGCGGTGATCGAGAAAGCGGTCGAGGCCTGCCGCGTATGATTGATGCGTCCGAGTCCCTGACACAACGGGTGGAGCCGCTTGAGGCTGGCGAACACGTCATTGCCGCGCGGTTTATAGGCGAACAACCGGTGCTGGCTTTGGCCGGTGGAACGGTTACGCTCGGCATGAACCATCAACGCGTTCAGCCGCATGGCGATGCCGCTATTCTAGTTGCAAGCTCTGATGACACAATGCTGCTAACGGGCGGTGACGATGGTAAAATTATCACCACCAAGCACGATGGCAGCTCGACGGTTTTAGGCGATGAAAAAGGCAAATGGATTGATGCTGTTGCTATCGGAACATCCGGTGCAACCGCTTGGTCAACGGGCAAGAAAGTTGTCGCGCGCGACGGCAAGGGCGCCTTAAAAGAATGGCTCGCGCCAACGACCGCACAGGGGCTTGCTTTTGCACCAAAAGGGTATCGTTTAGCGATCAGCCATTATAATGGTTCGAGCCTTTGGTTTCCGAATACAGAAGGAAAGCCTGAATTTCGAGAATGGAAAGGGTCGCATCTTGATGTAACCTTCTCGCAGGATGGACGCTTTCTTGTTACCTCGATGCAAGAGAACACGTTGCATGGTTGGCGTTTGGCAGACGGTAAAGATATGCGGATGTCGGGCTATCCATCCAAAACCCGCAGCTTCTCTTGGTCGCATGATGGGTATTGGCTAGCGACATCAGGCGCTGATGCAGCGATCATCTGGCCCTTCAAAGACAAAGACGGTCCGATGGGCAAAGCACCGCGTGAATGCGGCGTGAGACACTCGAAAGTGAGTGCGGTATCCTTTCATCCTCGCGCGCTTGTTGTTGCCATCGGGTATGAAGACGGATGCATCTTGCTTTGTCGTTTAACGGACAGCGCGGAATTGCTGGTACGACCCGCTATTCAAAACGAAGGTCGTGTCACATCCATGGGATGGAACAAGACCGGCAACCGCATGATTTTTGGAACGGAAGAAGGGGCAGCGGGCGTTTTGACGCTGCCATAAAGGCAGCGTCGGGAATTCCCATCAACGCACCAAAATATTCCGGAACTGCCACGGATCGGACGTATCAATGTCCTCCGGAAAGAGGCTAGGGCGGCCGTTAAGCGGCGTCCAATCGGTATAGTGGCCTTCAATGGAACCGAGATAGGGCGTCTGCACTTCTAAGCAACGACGGAAATCCATGTCGTCGGCCTCAACAATGCCTGCGTTAGGATTTTCAAGCGCCCATACCATCCCCGCAAGCACGGCTGACGTCACCTGCATACCTGTGGCATTTTGATAAGGCGCGAGCTTGCGCGTTTCCTCAATCGAAAGACGGGAACCATACCAATACGCATTCTTGCCGTGGCCATAGAGCAGGACACCGAGTTCATCGACGCCATCAACGATTTCATTCTCGTCGAGAATTTTCCACTCAGGCTGCCGCACACCTTCCTGTCCAAACATTTCATGCAGGGACAAGACCGCATCATCGCAAGGGTGATAGGCGTAATGGCACGTTGGACGATAAACAGCTTTACCGGACGCGTCGTGAACGGTCAGATAATCGGCAATCGAAATGGCTTCGTTATGCGTTACCAAGAATCCATATTGCGCACCCGGTGTCGGCGTCCATGAACGCACACGGGTATTTGCGCCCGGCTGCATAAGATAGATCGCCGCTTGGCATCCGGTGTCATGGGTGCGGCCATTTTCTGGCATCCATTTTTCGTGGCTTCCCCAGCCGAGTTCCGCAGGCTGCAGGCCTTCCGAAATAAAGCCCTCAACAGACCAGGTGTTGACGAACATGCCGCGCTTTTTTGGCGTGTTTGCGCGCTGCGTATCGCGCTCGGCGATGTGGATCCCTTTCACGCCTAAGTGTTGCGCCAGAGAAGCCCACTCGGCCTTTGTAGTTGGCTCTGTTACTGACAGGCCAATGTCTTTTTGGAGGTTAAGCAAGGCTTGTTTGACAAACCACGAAACCATGCCGGGATTAGCACCGCAGCACGAAACAGCCGTCGGGCCACCCGGTGAACGACGGCGCAGATCAAGGATGACTTCGCGCAGCGCGTAATTCGAGCGATCGCCGGGGCCTTTTGATGGGTCGAAGTAAAAGCCTAGCCACGGCTCAGCCACCGTATCAATATAAAGTGCGCCCAAAGAACGCGCTAAATCCATAATGTCGTGCGATGAGGTATCGACCGATAGGTTGATGCAGAAACCCTGCCCCCCGCCAGCCGTTAAAAGCGGCGATAACATCTCACGATAGTTCTCGCGCGTTACAGCGGATTGAATGAATTTAATCCCGCGCTCGTCGAGAAGACCGCGATCAGCATCCGATGGATCAATGACCACCAAGCGCTTTGGATCAAAATCAATGTGGCGTTCAAGTAAAGGCAATACACCCCGACCAATTGAACCAAAGCCGATCAAAACGACAGGGCCGTCAATACGAGCTAAAATCTTCTTATCGACCAAGATCTATACCTCTTAAACTACCAATAAGCCGGCTCTATTATCGGCTTATATTTTTCCATTCACCCATTTCAGGTCAATACTTACCCTAAATATCACGCGGCCTGCCGCACTATATCGATCTTTTCATCTAAAGGCTCAGATTGAGCATCCATTGAGGTCCATTCGCCAGTGGCTCGCACAAGACCAAAAGCGCGGGAAAGGGCCCCGGCTTTCAGTTCTAGACCCAAAAACCTCTCGCGCTCGACTGGACCTGGCAGCCAAAGACCATCGGTCAATGCAACCGAAAAATCAAAGCGGGTGTAATAGGCAGCATCGCCCACCAAGATGACGGCGGAGTGACCGGCAAGTGATGCGCGATTAAGTGCAGCCCGCATCAAGCGTGCACCGATACCTTTCGAATGCATGGACTTTGCAACGGCTAAAGGCCCTAAAACGAGCGCATCCGACACACCACCTGCATTGACATGCCAAAGCCGAACGGTGCCAACGATTTCACCGTCGACTTCCGCGATCAGTGCGAGACCATTCGCAGGCAGGCGACCGGCGCGCAAACGCTCGCAGGTTTTCTCAAACCGCTCTATGCCAAACGCTTCATCAAGAAGTGCTTCCCGTGCCGAAACATCGGCCATTTTTTCTTCCCGGATCGTAACCATTTCCGAACTCCTTGCGGGGCGTTGCAAGCCCCAGCGATTCCGATTGTCTAAAAAGGATGACAGAAGGAAAGGTTCGGCAAACTGGCCGCCGAACCTTAAGGATTGACGCGTCAAGCGTCGTTTCAGATCGTGTAAGATCGGAGGGGTGGAAAACCGTTAAACGCAACAGCCGAGTAAGTCGTCGTGTAAGCGCCCGTACCTTCGATCAGGACCTTATCGCCAATCTGAAGGGAGACGGGCAATAAATACGGCGCCTTTTCATAGAGAACATCGGCTGAGTCGCAGGTTGGACCGGCCAACACGCAAGGAGCCGTTTCGGATCCATCGTGGCGGGTACGGATCGGATAGCGGATCGCCTCATCCATGGTTTCGGCAAGTCCACCAAATTTGCCGATGTCGAGGTAAACCCAACGCACATCGTCATCTTCAGACTTCTTCGAAATCAGAACGACTTCCGATTCAATAATACCTGCATCACCCACCATGCCGCGGCCTGGCTCAATGATGGTCTCAGGCAAATCATTGCCGAAATGCTTCACAAGGCCACGGAAAATGGCTTCGCCATAGCTTTCGACGCCAGGGACTGGCTTCAAATACTTAGCTGGAAAACCACCGCCGAGATTAACCATCGAGAGGTGCATGCCGCGCTCAGCGCATTCACGGAAAATAGCAGAAGCGGAACCCAAAGCCTGATCCCAAGCCTCAACATTGCCCTGCTGCGAGCCAACATGGAAAGACACGCCATAGGCTTCGAGGCCTAGGCGATGGGCGTGCTCGAGCACGTCGGCAGCCATTTCAGGAACGCAACCGAATTTACGGGAGAGCGGCCATTCGGCACCCGCACCGTCGCATAAAATGCGGCAGAACACGCGGGCTTCTGGCGCGGCGCGGGCGACTTTATCCACTTCGGCAACGCAATCGACCGCAAAAAGACGAACGCCAAGCGTATAGGCGGTCGCGATATCGCGCTCTTTCTTAATCGTATTGCCAAATGAAATGCGATCAGCCGTTGCACCGGCGGCCAGTGCCATTTCAACTTCGACAACGGAAGCCGTGTCAAAGCAGGAGCCCATGGATGCGAGAAGGCGAAGGATCGCCGGATCAGGATTAGCCTTCACCGCGTAATAGACGCTGGTGTCAGGCAAAGCCCGCGCAAAGGTTTGGTAGTTATCGCGAACGACGTCTAGATCGACGACAACGCAAGGACCATCCTCACGTCGGGTGCGTAAAAATTCACGAATGCGTGCGGTCATGGCACGAACTCCCCTCAAACGAAGCCCTTGGCTTCCTATTACAGAACATCGACTGACGACTTCCCGGACCGGCGCGTTGGAAACGCCAGAGGGGTCGGGTCAACCGCGTGAACTGCCGTAGATTGGAAGGGAGATCCCCGCCGCACTGTTGGCAAGATGGACAAGCCTCTTCGGGTTCTCTGCCTTTGGAGGGCAAAGAGAGACGAAAAAGCCCGCTCCGTCGTTGCTTTAAGTCGCGTCCCTCGGGGAGAACGAGGTACGCCGGTTTCGCCTCCGGCTGCCGATTGATTATCGGATTCGTCGAGAAGTCTGACGAACCCGGGCGGCTGTCCGGCCTCTTGTCCGGATGCCCACCAACCGACACACGACCACAGGCACGTGCGAAATTGGGCAAGGGGGGAAATAGGGGCATTGCCCCCCCATTGCAAGCGTTTTTTTTGTCATAATTTTTGTGACAATTTGACGCTCTGAAAACAGGGTTAAGATTCTGAAAGTCCAAGCCTATTTCAGCATGGCATTGTCATGACGAGCGAAGGTCAGCCGACAGAGGCTCTAATGGCCTTTGGTTAGTCGCCACATCATCGGAAGCGGCGTCGTTTATGGGCGACGGATTCGCCTTCGGAACAATATCAATCCGGTATCCTAGCGCATCAAGCACTTTGGTAATGGTCGCAAAGCTTGGATTACCGCCGCCTGATAACGCCTTAATAAGCCCCATGCGGCTTATACCCGTCTCACGTGAAAGCTGGCTCATCCCGCGCGCACGGGCAACAGCGCCCAAAGCGTGGGCAATAAGTGCGGGATCATTATCCTCGGCAATCGCTGCGAGATAATATTGGATATCTTCATTCGTTTTCAAAAAATCGGCGGTATCGTAACGCGAGAGCTTCACCATTCTAGTAAATCCTCAATCTCGGCGGCCAATTCACGCGCCCAGGCAATATCCCGTGACTGAGAGCTTTTATCGCCACCACATAACAAGATAACAATCGCCCGGCATTGCCGAGCGCAAGACGATCAATCCGCTTCTCAATCGCCGCCCTAACCGTTCGATCCCGGAGTGATGTAAACCAATCTAAGAATATGTCGGTTTTGAAGACCTCGATCATTAATGTATACCATGGTTATCATCTGTCAACTATGGTACGCAATACAAACTTACGGGCTACCTCTCACCCCGCTGGATGAACCTTCCGCCAGTGCCGTGCGATATCGACCCGCTTTGCGACCCAGACCTTGTCGTGGCTCTGCACATAATCGAGGAATTTTTCGAGCGCGAGGGCGCGACCGGGACGCCCGATTAAGCGGCAGTGGAGGCCGATATTCATCATTTTCGGCGCTCCTTCGGCGCCTTCACGGTACAGCATGTCGAAATTGTCTTTGAGGTAAGAATAAAAATGCTCGCCGGTATTGAAGCCTTGCGGAGTCGCAAACCGCATATCATTGGCATCCAACGTGTAAGGGATAATCAGATGCGGGCCCTTTGGACCTTTGACCCAATAGGGCAAATCATCGGCATAGGTATCGGACGAATACAGGAAACCACCCTCCTCCATCACCAAATCTTGCGTGTTCATCGAACAGCGGCCCGTATACCACCCCAAAGGACGCTCGCCGACCAGTTCGGTGTGCAGGCGGATCGATTCGGCAATTTGCCGACGTTCTTCCTCGATCGGCATATCCTTATGCTCGACCCATTTCAGGCCATGTGAAGCAATTTCCCAATCGGCTTCTTGCATGGCCTTTAATTGTTCAGGACTGCGCGCCAGAGCCGATGTCACGCCATAAACGGTAACGGGCATGTTGCGTTTGGTGAACATCCGCCAAAGCCGCCAGAAGCCTGAGCGGGCGCCATATTCATAAATCGATTCCATATTCCAATGCCGTTGGCCGGGCCATTGCGCCGCTCCGACGATTTCGGACAAGAAGGCTTCGGACGCTACGTCACCATGCAAAATATTGTTTTCGCCGCCCTCTTCATAATTGACGACAAATTGCACGCAGACATTGGCTCGACCCGGCC
>JAPJMW010000121.1 GCA_026461505.1 Beijerinckiaceae bacterium | reverse complement strand
ATTTTACGATGCCCTTTTTTGTAGCGGGTATTGTGCCGTTCATTCTTGGCGAGAAAGTTCCTTTACTGCGTTGGATGGTCATCGCCATAGGCTTTGGTGGCGTGTTGGTTATGACACGGCCTGGATCAACGGTTTTCCAGCCGGAAGCATTATTGGCTTTAGGATGTGCTTTTTTATATGGCTTAGGTCAGGTGATCACTCGGAAGATTGATTATACGCTTCCGACCTCGATTACATCACTATGGCAGAGTGGCGTCTTCACGCTGTTTTATGCGAGCTTTGCGTTGATCTTTTATGCGCTTGATCTCGGTGAGGGCGGGAATAAGAGCTTGGCGTTTTTAACGCGTGCTTGGACCTCTCCGGCCTCGATAGATTTAACGATGATGATTGCGGCAGGTATTCTTTCGTCGCTGCAATTACCGTTGGTTGTCTATGCCTATAAGCATGCCGAAGCCTCGTTTATCGCGCCGTTTGAATATACGGCGATGATCTGGGCTGTAATGTGGGGCATGATTGTATTTGGTGATGTGCCTGACGAGATGACGGTATTGGGTGCAGCTATCGTTATCATTGCCGGCATCTTTATGGTGCGGTTTGATCGCTCCACCCCCCTGCCCTGACGCTCATTTCTTTTTCTTTTCTTCGGCAATCCTAACAAGATCGCGAAGTAGCGCTTGCGAGGCCTTGAGACGGGCATTGGGCGTGTCAAACTCGTCGATAAACACGATGCGCATATCGGGCCTGACTTTAGCGAGTGATCCGTATTGCCCAATATAGCGAATGAGACCATCCGGATTGGCGAAGGAGTTATCGCGGAAGCTGATAATGATCCCGCGTGGACCAGCATCAATTTTTTCGACATTGGCACGAAGACACAAGGCCTTGACGCCGACGATCGAAAGCAATTGGCGCACTTCGTCGGGTAGCGGCCCGAAGCGATCGATGAGTTCAGCGCCGAACGCATCAATATCGTTATCGGTTTCCAAGCCTGCAAGGCGCTTGTACAATTGCATTCTAAGCGTTAGATCCGGCACATAGGGCTCAGGGATCATCACGGGTGTTCCGATCGTGATGGATGGCGACCAATGGCCTTCAATCGCATCATCGTCTTCAATTCCCGCTTTGAGCTGAGCGACCGCTTCCTCAAGCATTTGCTGATAGAGCTCGTAGCCAACCTCCTTGATATGGCCCGATTGCTCATCACCCAAGAGATTGCCAGCACCCCGCAAATCCAAATCATGCGAAGCAAGCTCAAAACCCGCGCCCAAACGATCAAGCGATTGTAGCACTTTGAGACGCTTCTCGGCTTGGACCGTGAGTGTTCGGTTAGCAGGGACCGTGAAGAGCGCATAGGCGCGTGTTTTGCCGCGTCCGACACGCCCGCGAAGCTGATAAAGTGCGGCCAAACCAAACATATCGGCGCGGTGAATTATCAGCGTATTGGCACTTGGAATATCAAGGCCTGATTCAACAATCGCGGTCGAAAGCAGAATATCGTATTGGCCCTCATAGAAGGCCGTCATGACACTTTCAAGTTCTTGCGCTGGCATCTGACCATGCGCAACACCCACCTTCGCTTCTGGTACTTCTGAAGCCAAGAAAGCTTGAACCTCGGCGATATCTTCAATGCGAGGGCAGACATAGAAGCTTTGGCCGCCACGATAGCGTTCACGCAGTAAAGCCTCGCGGATCATCAATGGATCGAATGGCATTACGAAGGTGCGAACGGCCAAGCGATCGACGGGGGGTGTCGCCATAATCGATAGATCGCGAACGCCCGTCATCGCCAATTGCAGGGTGCGCGGGATCGGCGTTGCGGTAAGCGTTAACACATGTACTTCGGCGCGGAGTTCTTTCAGTCGTTCTTTATGACCGACACCGAAATGTTGCTCCTCATCCACGATAAGAAGGCCGAGATCTTTAAAGGCTATTGCTTTCCCTAAAAGCGCGTGAGTTCCGATCACGATATCGACCGTACCGTAGGTTAATCCAGCCTTTGTCTCTTTTGCCTCAGTTGTGGAAACAAAACGCGACAATTGGCGAACAACAACGGGAAGGCCTGCAAAACGCGTCGCAAAGGTCTTATGAT
>JAPJMW010000120.1 GCA_026461505.1 Beijerinckiaceae bacterium | reverse complement strand
GTCAACCATTATGCACCGAGCACTGCCTGATGCGCGCGATGGTTTGAAGCCTGTTCATCGCCGGGTGCTCTATGCCATGCGTTTGTTGCGGCTCGATCCCGGTCAGGCATTTAAAAAGTGCGCGCGTGTTGTCGGCGATGTGATTGGTAAATATCACCCGCATGGCGACCAATCGGTTTATGACGCTTTGGTCCGCCTCGCGCAGGATTTTGCTGTTCGTTATCCGCTCGTGGACGGGCAGGGCAATTTCGGCAATATTGATGGCGATAATCCTGCGGCGATGCGCTACACCGAAGCGCGCCTTACCGAAGTCGCGCGGTTATTGCTCGATGGCCTAGACGAAGACTCGGTCGATTTCCGTGAGACCTATGATGGATCGGAAGAAGAGCCATTGGTGTTGCCAGCGGCATTTCCAAATCTATTGGCAAATGGATCGCAAGGCATTGCGGTTGGTATGGCAACGTCTATTCCACCCCATAACGCTGCTGAACTCTGCGACGCGGCGCTTTATTTGGTAGGGCATTCACAAGCGACCTCCGAACAATTGATGACCTTCGTACCGGGCCCCGATTTCCCGACGGGGGGGATCATTGTTGAGACGCGTGGTTCGATGACCGAAACCTATCGCACGGGTCGTGGTTCTTTCCGCGTTCGTGCACGTTGGGAAAAGGAAGATACGGGTCGCGGCGGTTGGGTCGTCGTGATTACCGAAATTCCTTATATGGTTCCGAAGTCGCGTTTGATTGAAAAAATTGCAGAACTGCTTACGGATAAGAAATTGCCTCTCTTGGCGGACGTGCGAGATGAATCGGCGGAAGATATTCGTATCGTTCTTGAACCTCGCTCGCGTACGGTGGATGCCGAAATTCTAATGGAGTCGCTCTTCAAGTTAACGGAACTTGAGAGCCGCATTTCCATGAACATGAATGTGCTCACAGCAGGACTTGTGCCACGTGTGCTTGGTCTAGCCGACGTATTACGCGAATGGCTTGGCCACCGTCGCGTTGTTCTGGAGCGTCGTTCGCGCTTCCGCTTGGGTCAAATTGATAAACGGTTAGAAATTCTTCGCGGGCTTCTCATTGTTTATCTCGATCTCGACAAGGTGATTAAAATCATTCGTGAGGAGGATGAGCCTAAGGTTGAGTTGATGCGATATTTCGAGCTCAATGATGTTCAGGCTGACGCTATTCTCAACACACGATTACGCTCTTTGCGCAAGCTTGAAGAGATGGAATTAAAGCGTGAATTTGAAGCGCTCTCGTTGGAAAAATCTGAGGTAGAGGCGCTGCTTGGTTCACCCGATAAGCAATGGAAAGTTGTCTCTGCACAAATACGCGAAGTGAAAAAAAGCTTTTCGCAAGACACCGCGCTTGGCAAGCGGCGGTCTACCTTTGCAGATGCCCCTGACGTCGGTGATATCGATCTAACGGAGGCAATGGTTGAGCGTGAACCATTAACCGTGGTTCTCTCGCAAAAAGGTTGGATCAGAGCCCTTAAGGGTCATGTTGCTGATTTGACGTCCGTACAATTTAAGGGCGACGACGAGTTGGCTTTGTCGTTCCACACCGAAACTACGGCAAAGATTTTGGTTCTGACGACGAATGGCAAAGTCTATACGCTAGATGCTTCTAAGCTTCCTGGCGGACGTGGATTTGGTGATCCCGTTCGTCTCATGGCCGATATCGATGAAGGTGCGGATATTGTAACGGCATGGCCGCACAAACCAGGCAGTAAATTGCTCTTTGCCTCCTCGGTCGGACGCGGCTTTATTGCGAGCGCTGATGATACTGTTGCCAATACGCGCAAGGGTCGCCAGATGCTTAATCTCGACGATAAAGAAACGGCTCGCTTCGCCGTTCCCGTTGATGGTGATTATGTGGCTGCCATAGGCGAAAATCGGAAATTGCTTTGCTTCCCGATGACACAAATGGTCGAGATGGCTCGCGGTAAGGGCGTTCGAATGCAGAAATATAAAGATGGTGGCTTATCTGATATTCGAACCTTCGCAATGGCCGATGGTTTGACCTGGAAAGATACATCAGGTCGCACTTGGACCGTGGCTGAAGCTGAGCTCGTCGAATGGGTTGGAAATCGTGCGGAAGCGGGTCGACTGCCGCCGAAGGGTTTTCCTAAATCGAACAAGTTTACGGGTTAAAAGCTTTGCGCTTATTCAACCCGCATCCAGCCGTTTAGGCCTAACCGCTCTTGCGGCTTGAAGCGGGCTTTATAGTCCATCTTTTTTGATCCATTGATCCAATAGCCCAAATAAAGATAGGGCAGACCCTGCTTTTTGGTTCGATGAATGTGATCGAGGATCATATAGGTCCCAAGGCTACGATCGGATAATTCTGGATCAAAAAAAGAATAAACCATCGATAGGCCGTCGGATAAAATATCGGTAAGAGCCGTTGCAATTAGGGGACCTGTTCCGCGGCCGTTTATAAACGTGTCGGGGCCACGACGACGGTATTCGATTAGTCTTGTATCCACATGACTATCTTCGATCATGAGGGAAAAATCGAGGACGCTCATATCAATCATGCCGCCATCCGAATGGCGATCACCCAAATAGCTGCGGAACAGACTATATTGTTCTGAAGTCGCTTTGTTTGGGATCGTTAAGCCAACAAGATCGGAATTGGCTTCCAATACGCGCTTCATATTCCGAGAGGGTTCGAATTCATCGACGGGGACACGAACGGACACGCAGGCGCTGCATTGATCGCAAGCCGGCCTGTAGGCGATGGTTTGGGAGCGACGGAAGCCGGCTTGGGTTAAAAGGTCATTGAGGGCTGCCGCCCTCATTCCGACCAAATGGGTAAACACCTTACGCTCAACCTTGTCCGGCAAATAACCGCACGTATTGGGTGCGGTCATAAAAAATTGCGGCGGGTCTTGTTGCTGGTTTGTCAAAGCGCGTCCATCGGCAAAACAAAAATGCGGATTGGATTTATGATAAGATTTGGACTCGTGGGGCGCAATCAGATTAGTACCTAAAGCGGTACTACATCGATTGCTTTTCCAACATATTTTTAAAATTTATGTTGGACATCACCTTTCTTGGCTTTGATTTTTTATGTGGACGCCATAGGGTTTTATCCGAATTAAATTGACGTCGGAGGCTGATGTTATGAACCGTATTGCGTTTTCTCGGTTAGCCGTGATCGGAATGGCAACGTGCTTATTGGCAGCGTGCGTTTCTGCGCCTAAGCAATTGACAGCCAACGTCCCTGTTCAAGACGTATCCCAAGAAGCCGTTGGATTGATTAATCAATTCCGTGCGAGCAATGGACTTGCTCCAGTAATTGTCGACTCAGCGCTTATCGATGCGGCGCGCTATCAGGCGGTTGCTATGGCGTCGGCCAACGTCCTTTCTCACGAAATTGGTGGTGATTTTACCTCCCGTATGAATTCTGCCGGGTTTGTCTATGCCAATGCAGCCGAAAATGTCGGAGCAGGTCATACATCGGTAGCTGACGCGATTAATGCGTGGATTCGCTCGCCGCATCATCGGGAAAATATGCTTATGAAAGACGCGACCCGCATTGGAATGGTGCGAGCTGACGCGCCAAATTCGCGATATCGTAATTATTGGGCGCTGGATTTGGCGTCAGCAGCAGCCGGATCGCCTCAGCGAATCGCAGCCGTGAAACCTGACGGCAAAAAACCCACTACCGGTGGCGCATTTTCGGTATTTTTACAGCAATAACCTTTAAAGCGCGCCGTTTCTTAGCATATCAGCCACTTTAGGGGCAAAGTAGGTCAATATTCCGTCGGCTCCAGCACGTTTGAACGCTAATAGGCTTTCAATCATGGCTTTATCGCCGTCGAGCCATCCATTTTGAGCTGCAGCCATGATCATCGCGTATTCACCAGAGACCTGATAAGCAAAAGTGGGAACGCTGAATGTTTCACTGACGCGCTGAACAATGTCGAGATAGGGCATACCGGGCTTCACCATAACCATGTCCGCACCTTCTGCGATATCCAGTGCGACTTCTCTGATGGCCTCGTTGGTATTGGCGGGATCCATCTGATAAGTCCGTTTATCGCCCTTAAGCGCACTTTTGGTGCCGATGGCGTCGCGGAATGGGCCATAAAATGCGGATGCATATTTGGCTGCATAAGCCATAATCTGGATATCGATATGGCCCTCTTCGTCAAGAGCAGCTCGGATGGCGCCAATCCTGCCATCCATCATATCGGATGGAGCAATAATATCGGATCCTGCTTCGGCCTGGATAATGGCTTGGCGTGTTAATATGCTAACGGTTTCGTCGTTTAAGATGGTTTCGCCGCTTAATAGGCCATCATGTCCATGGCTCGTATAGGGGTCGAGGGCCACGTCGGTCATAATGCCGATATTTGGCACGGCGGCTTTAATGGCGCGGCAGGCTTGGCATACCAAATTGTTGGAATTGAGAGCCTCGCTTCCGTCGGGATCGCGTTTGGTAGGATCGGTAAAGGGAAACAGCGCGATAACCGGGATGCCAAGTTTAGCCGCATTTTCTGCTTCCTTAACGGCCACATCGACGCTCATCCGCTCGACGCCCGGCATAGACGATACAGATTCACGCCGATTTTGGCCGTCTAACAAGAAAATTGGCCAGATGAGATCATTGGCTGTGAGGGTGTTTTCGCGGACCATACGCCGTGCCCAGTCGGATTTTCGGTTTCGTCTTGGCCGATGCGGCAACATGAGCTTTGAAAATACGCCATCTGACATAGGACGAACCTCCCCAATATGATAGGCTAAGCTTATATAAGGATCTGGCTGTTTTCAAAAACAAAATGCCAGGCAAAAAGGGTTGCGCGCTTAACATAGGGCAGCGATCATGAAAAAGCGCTGGGTATAAATTAAGATGGCAATTCATCTTGGTTCATCAACGGTAACGTCAGATAAGCCTATTTTATGGGGCTATCGATGCTTAGCCTTAGCATGGATTACTAAAGGGTATTTGGGCTGGTTCTATTTGATAACTGTCCCCAATATCGACTTTCATCTGATGGGTGATAATGGCTGGAATAGCTTCTTCTCAATGGTAATAATGCCGATTCTTGATATTATCGCTGGTGTTTCGCTGTGGATCTCGTGGCGCTGGGGAAGCGGCGTGTGGGCCTGTATAGCATTTTCCTATGTCTGTTGGGAGATTACCCGTCGATCAAATATGTACTCATTGATGCCCCTTATTGCCATCGCGCTATTGCTATTGATTCATTTCGCGCGGGTGTTTCTCGTTCGGGTAAATGCCGAAACACAGATCAAAATCGTATAATTGAAGCTATTTTGACGCTATTTTATTTACCAAGGAATGCGGCAAGGATTTGTTAATTTTAAATCTTAATTCGTCTTTTACGAGAATTAATTACGTTACGTAATGTTACGGTTGTATAATTCTCATTAGGCTTATTATCATGAATAAAATTGTAAAAATTTCGATGGATGATGCTGGGGTAAATTCAATTTCCATTACCCATCCTTATTATCTTGAGGCTCTTTCGAATATCGAGAGAATTCACAGGGCTCTTTTAGATGTTATCAAAGACGAGTTTGATCGTCGTGGCCGTTCCGATGTTAATCCGGTGCAGGCTTTGCTGCTCTATAATATTGGTGACAAGGAGCTCACGGCAGGGGAGTTGCGTTCCAGAGGATATTATTTGGGCTCCAATGTTTCCTATAATGTAAAAAAGCTCGTCGAGATGGGGTATTTATCTCATGAGAGGTCGCGTACGGATCGCCGATCAGTCAGAATCCGTCTTACTGATTTGGGCCAAGACATCCATGACATTGTTAATGGGCTCTATGGCAAGCATATGAGGACCGTTGAACAGGTCGGGGGTATTTCGGAGCCTGAATTCCGCCAGACCAATACGATCTTGTTGAGGTTGGAGCGGTTTCTCAACGACAATGTCAAATATAGATTGTAATTAAATTTCACCAATTTTTAAGTTTGGCCATGAATTTGACAAAACCATCCGTCATTATCGCCGATGATCGCTAATTGGTGCGAAAGCATTCCTTTACCGTCATCGGCGATAATGCTGGCAAATTTTTGGTGGAATCAGTTTCATGCAATTTTATTCGACTCTAACGCGTCGCGCCGTTTTATTCGGTACCGCTGCCGTATTTGCTTCCTCGATAATGACAACGCACCTTTTTGCTCAAAATGTGGAAGATGATTCCGCGGATCAGGCAGAGTGGCTTCAAAGCTATGATGCTGCGACGTCTAAAACACTTGATCGCTCAACAACGCCGCTTTTGTCGCCGGACACCTTAAGCGCTACCCAGGCTGCTATAGAAACATTCAAGCAAGTCATTGCCCGTGGCGGTTGGCCACAGATGCCACGTGTGCCGCTGAAACTTGGTATGCAAAATTCGGCCGTTATCGATTTGAGAAAGCGCCTTATCGCGTCGGGCGATCTTGATGCGTCCGCTGGCCTTTCAGATATTTTTGATTCCTTCGTAGAAACCGGTGTTCGCCGTTTTCAGGAATTACATGGTTTGCGTCCTACTGGCCTTATAACGGGCCAGACCCTCACGGCGTTAAATATACCTGCGGATGTTCGGTTAAAGCAGCTAGAGGTTAATCTGGTTCGATTGCGTTCATATTCGGCCAGTCCGGGAAAGCGCTATGTCGCTGCTAACATTCCGGGCGCGATCGTCGAGACGGTTGAAGACAATATCGTTCAGACCCGTCATGCCGCGGGTGTTGGCAAAATTGATCGTCAATCGCCCATTATGACGACCAAGGTGATTGATATTAATTTCAATCCATTTTGGACCGTTCCTGCATCGATCATCAAAAAAGATTTGATCCCAAAAATGCAGGCTAACCCTGGCTATTTGGCTGAAAATAAAATTCGTATTTTCACTAATGAAGGGCAAGAAATAACTTCTGAAAAAATCAATTGGAAGAGTGACGAGGCAACGCGTTATCAGTTTCGTCAAGATCCCGGCGGTGAGTTTAATTCGTTGGGATTTGTTCGGATTAATATCGCTAATCCTTATGGGGTGTATATGCATGATACCCCTGCAAAGGGTATTTTTGGCGATGATTATCGGTTCGTATCGTCAGGCTGTATGCGCGTTCAAAACGTTCGCGATTATGTAGAGTGGCTATTAAAGGATACGCCAGGCTGGTCGCGCGAACAAATTGATGAGGCCATACAATCGGGGCAGCGGGTTGATGCTCGCCTTGCTAAACCTGTCCCAGTTTTTTGGGTTTATATAACGGCTTGGGCAACGCCCGATGGTTTAGTCCAGTTCCGGGATGATATTTATAATAAGGATGGTCTTGGCGGCGTTCCATTGGTGACGGCGGTTCAAGCGGACCAATGACAGCGCAAAATTCAGTCAGGCGACGCTGCCGCGCCGCTAGACCTTTTTAATATTCGGTTGATGTCCGGTGTTACAATTGGATCATCAAATCCGCCGGTGACCGTATAAGCTAATACGGCAGGTTCCGCTCCATTTTGCGGTATAGGTCCTGTTGCTTCACCCACAAGATTTATTTGGCGTTCGCCGACTGATACCGTTCCGCTTAACTTCATTGTATTGGGCGTAAATACCATTTCAGATTCATCGATATGGGCAATGCCATTCGCAATGGTCGTTGAGATACGCATCGTTTCAAAGTCGGTTTTGCCTCCCCGCATATCACGAATGACGGACAAAGGTCGTGTTTCAATTCGCTTCAAGATAGTCGACATATTCACGCCTGATAATGTACCACTTATTATGGAAAAATCTGCGCGACCAGACAGTGATTTCATCATGTCATCCATTGAGCGGCCCGTCGATTCTACATCAAATTTACCGCTTAGACTTCCTTCAAGTTTGCGCATGTCCATCAGTGCGAGCGTTGTTTGACCTATGTCGAGCGTTTCGAAGCTAGCGTGACTTGAAAGTGAGAATCCTTGCTCAACAGGGCGGATTGAAATCTTTCCTTTTGCGCTGCCTTGAAACATGTGTGCCGATGCTAGCGTAATGTTTAAGTTGCGATCCCGCGCAATGATAGAAAGTGCTGCGTTGGAAATGCGTACGATACCAAGATTAATTCGTTCCGCCGAAAGGCGAATATCTAGATCTTGATCAGGTGTAACGTTCGGATCAACGGGGTCGATTTTCCAACCTGATTGCTCTGATTGCTTCGGCCAAATGGGCGTTAGAAAACTCGTTATATCCATATCACCTGCAGATAAAGTTCCAGTTACAAGCGGGCGTGGATTGGATAAGTCGAGAGATACTCCGCCAGTCATGGCAACCGCACCAAGTCGAACTTGTGCATCTGAAACAGAAAGTGACAACGGTGTTATGGAAGCCTTTCCAGCAATTTTGAGTGAAGTCGAAAATGGGAGAGGCGGTTGTAGCAATAGCCATTCGCTCACCTTATCAAGCTGAGAGACATCTATCGTTAAGTCACCAGCATAAAGGCCATTGCTCTTTTTTGATGCTGCACCTTCTAATTTAACCGAGCCGAGTGCGTTTTTGATATAAAGACCAACCTTACGGTCTTCATTTTCACTGACGGAATTAGGACCGATCTCCGCTTGTATCGTAACATCTTGATTTCGCCAATTTCCAGAGGCCGTTATACGACGCGCCCCATTGGCTAAAAAATAGAGTGTCCCGCTTAGCTTAGACAGAGCTGGTTCTTTGGAATTTTTTTCAGTGAAAGCAAAAATACCGTTTTCGATTGTAATGGCTTCAAGATGGCCTTCCTGTATGGATGGATTTTTTTGAATTTGATGGTTCAAAATACTCCTGAATTGATGAGATATTTGTTCAGTACCACTTGGCATCAAATCGCTGGGTATGATGATATGGGGAGCGACAAGTGTTGATGATATAGGGTCATATCGGCCTGAAATGAGTGCAACGAGGCTAAATCCGAAAGTTACCCGTGGGGCTTCGAGCTTTACTTTATTATCAAACGACAGCTTCAATTCCACAATATTTATGGACGGGTGTGGCAGGAATTGAAGCTCCGCTTTTCCTTGAAGTTCAGCTACAGGTCCAAAATCCCGAGAAATTGTTGTTCTGAGATCGGAGAAAACAGCTTCACTGTTAATTGGTATCGCTATGGATCCGACGAAGGTTAACACGGCCCCCAGCACCGCAAAGCCTGCCAGCCAGCGGATCATAGGTCGATATTTCTCAATCGCGATCATGCATTAATGCCGAATTTCTCATCACTTAAAGTGATGTTATACATGGTCTTATCAGCGGCAGGAAGATAGTCTGCCTTGCCTCAAACTAAGAATTCTTTGTCATTTATCTAATTCGGTGTGCTATGGACGCGTCTTCCTCTCCACTTTGGTCCCCACAAGATTTATCCCGAAAAAATACGGGAATTCAAAGATTTATGACCTATTATACGGAGGTTTCCGGCAGGCAATGCACTGATTTTAAGACGTTGCATCAAGCCTCTATCGATGATCGAGGCTTATTTTGGTCATCGATCTGGGATTTCTTCAAGGTAATAGGGGACAAGGGCGAGCGGTCACTTATAGAAGACCATATGCCAGGCGCATCCTTTTTTCCGGATGCCAAGCTCAATTTTGCTGAAAACTTACTTCGGTCTTCGAATAATACCGATGCCATTGTTTTTCGATCCGAGGATAAGGTTGAAAAACGCATGTCCAGGTCGGAATTATCAGACCTTGTTTCACGTGTTCAACAATGGTTGATCAGGATGGGAATTAAGGAAGGAGATCGGGTAGCAGCGATCCTTCCTAATATGCCGGAATCGATCGCTATGATGCTAGCGACGGCTTCGATTGGAGCAATTTGGTCATCATGCTCCCCCGATTTTGGTCCACGCGGCGTCTTGGATCGGTTTGGACAAATTACCCCTAAAATTTTGATCTCTTGTGATGGTTACTATTATAATGGAAAAACCGTTAGTTTATCGGAGAAGCTAAGCGAAATAGTTCCGCAATTATCGAGTATCGTTGGCGTATTAATTCTACCGCTAATCGGCAAAGACGACGAGGTTGCACGAGCGATTCCAAATGCGATTACACTTTCACGCGCATTATCGGATTTCTCAGCGACGAGGATTAAATTTAATCGTCTTCCCTTTAATCATCCTCTTTTTATCTTATTTTCATCCGGTACAACAGGAGTGCCTAAATGTATCGTGCATGGAGCCGGGGGAACTCTACTCCAGCACCTAAAAGAACATCAACTCCATTCAAATATAGCTGAAGGTGATCGTGTATTTTATTTCACGACGCTTGGCTGGATGATGTGGAATTGGTTGGCTTCGGCGCTTGCTTCTGGTGCAACACTTATATTGTATGATGGTTCGCCATTTGCTCCGACGAATGAAGTGTTATTTGATTTTGCGGAATCTGAACGGGTGAGTTTTTTTGGTACATCAGCTAAATATTTAGATGCTTGTAAGAAAGAGAATTTAAGTCCTAAGCATTCGCATCGACTCCAATCTATGAAGACGATTGCCTCTACTGGATCTCCCTTGGCGGCCGAGACATTTGAGTGGGTCTATCATGCGATTAGCGATACGGTTCATCTTGCTTCTATTTCAGGCGGCACGGACATCGTTTCTTGTTTTGTGTTAGGTGATCCCACATCGCCAGTCTATGCGGGTGAAATTCAACGGCCAGGCCTTGGAATGGAAGTTGATGTCTGGGACGATGAGGGACATTCACTCGTATCGGGCAAAGGGGAATTGGTATGCACGAAAGCTTTTCCATCGATGCCAATCGGATTTTGGGATGATGTTGCGGGATCAAAATATCGCACGGCTTATTTTGATCGCTTTCCTGGTGTTTGGTGCCATGGTGATTTTGCGGAATGGACCCAACATGGAGGGATGATTATTCATGGACGGTCTGATGCTACACTGAATCCCGGCGGCGTTCGCATTGGCACTGCTGAGATCTATGCCCAGGTTGAGCAAATTCCTGAAGTTTTAGAATCAATAGCGATTGGACAAAATTTCCAAAACGATGTGCGGATCATTTTATTCGTAAGATTGCGGGACGGGATTGTATTGGATCAGGCGTTGGAGCAATCGATACGGTCGAAGATTCGAGTGGGTGCTAGCCCCCGACATGTTCCCGCAAAAATTGTTGCGGTTGGCGATATTCCACGCACCAAATCAGGCAAGATTACTGAGCTGGCTGTTCGTGATATTGTTCACGGAAACGAAGTCAAAAATCGTGAAGCTCTAGCTAATCCTGAGGCGTTGGAGCTTTTTCAGAATCTGCCCCAATTGAAGCTTTAGGTGCTGAGCACAGGCGTTGATTTTGCTTTAACCGCCGGCCGTTTTTCGGCCGTGGCAGGTTCGTTCCAATTCGGTGATTGTCCGAGCAGCATATCCAGAAATGGAATGGCTAGATCAGGATTATCCTGAACATTTTCTTTAAAGCTTTGCCAAATACGTGGGTCATTGGCGTATTCAGGAATTTCTGCAGACAGGTGAAATTCCTGCTCGAGCACGGTTAAAGCAACGCCTAAGCAATAGCTTACATAGGCTGACCCTTCTGGCCAAACCGTTGTCGCGCTGTCAGATGATTTGGTTTCCGATGAAATGGATAAGGGATCGTGCCGAAATAGCTCCGCCAACATGCTTCCGGCTGAAAAACAGATAAAGTCTTTTCGGTCTATAGTGGCTAAATGCCGATTGGCCTGAAACGATTCAAGCCAGGCGAGAAAACTTGATCTAAGCCTCGCTTGATCGGTCTTTGAGCGCATTGCGCCTTCTGGAAAAGTAAGTTGGACGTTTTTGCGGAAGGATTTTTCGAAAAAACGAAGATCGCGAATACGATGCCGCAAATCGGACTCGCCGTTAAGTTCGGCAACCATGGGCAAACGCATCGGTTATGCCTCCGTAAGTGGGGGAGCTAGCAATCTGTATTCCGCAGACAGCTGAGCCTCCGGGTCGAGCCCATCAAATATTGCTGCAATTGACGGTTTCCGCAAGACGATAACATCGGCTGCAAGATTAAGCGCCGCTAAGGTCGATTCGACAGAATGATTGGTCGAGAGAGCCAAGATAGTCTCGGCCAATCCCAATGCCGCGAATATCAGCTGGCCTAGACGCGGTGCCTGTGTTCCGGAATTCGGGCTATTAACCGCACCTGATTTTTCAAGTTCTATTGTCGATATCGCAATTTTATCAAAATTGATTGTATTTTTAGACGATGAGGCCAATGAAACATCGGAAAACCGTCCCAAAAGTGTCAAATATGCCATATCGATGGGCTGCTCTAGGATCAGGAGTTCGTCAGCCTTAAATTGGCCTGCAAGTATCTTAAGTGCCGCATAGCGAGACGATACGTAGTCATGGCGTTGGTGTTCAGGCAACGGTGAGACGTTGCTTCCAAAGCCTGATCCAGCAAAGGCGGTAAGCCGAGCTTCATCTCGATGCCTTAACAATACATCGCGAGCGATATCTTCGCCCAGCAAGGTGATTTTTCTTGTTTCATTGAAAAGGGTTGTTGCAATGGCAAGAGGCGATAAGGGCAGGTGGTTTTGTACGAATAGCCCAGTTTCATCGATATTTGGTGCCAAATTTCTTAATTTTAGGCGGATCCCGCGCAGTGCGTCCTTCACCACGAGTGGCGCAGCAGAGAGGTCATCAATTGTTGGCGGCAAGGAAAATCGTTGTTGTTTTGGCATCATCTGCTCGCTATCGAACAGCATAAATATATAGGCACTTTCCTTAAAAACTATAACAATTTATCGATTATTGCCAAAAATAGCTGATTTTTCTTAAATATTGTTCGTTTTTTGGCTGGGGGACCTGGATTCGAACCAAGATTAACGGAGTCAGAGTCCGCTGTTCTACCGTTGAACTATCCCCCACCATGAAGGCGAGATTGCCAGAATTGCCCGTCTAACAAACAATACGGTATCGTTTCCTTATCGAAGCAAAGAGGCCCTGACAAGTATTTGAAAAACTTACATGACAAAAATTTCATGTGATCCGTTACCTAAAACGGGGCATATGTCTTCTTAGCTTCATGTATGTCCTATCTCTTAAAGGGCGATACTTAAAAAATTTGTAAATTAAAACGGCCTGGAAAATAAATGTTGGACGTTAAAAACTATAGCTTTGTACTCGCTGCCACCGCATTTGTTTTGCCGGCCCTTCTATCCACTGCCATATGCGCTCAGACAGCAGCTCCTACAGGCCAACCTGAACGTATTGTTCCGGTTTTGATAGGTGAGGCCAAACTTGGCTCCTTGCCGATGAGGATAGACACTATAGGTACGGTTCAGCCTGTTGCGTCGGTTACCCTTCGTCCACGTGTTGAGGGGCAAATTATCGATGTTGCTTTTGCCGATGGTGCCGTCGTCCATGCCGGTGATGTTCTGGTTCGGCTTGATCAACGTAGCATTGAAGCGCAGATCCGACAGGCTGAGGCGACGGTTGCTCGGACAACGGCCCAACTCGAACAGGCGCAGCGTGACGTTGTTCGTAACGAAGCATTGGCAGCAAATGAATTTGCATCAAAGGTTAATTTGGAAAATAGCAAAACACAGGTTGCTACTTTTTCTGCCCAACTTGCTGCTGATCGGGCCGCTCTCGATAGTTTGAAGGTTCAGCTTAGCTACTACACGATCTCTGCGCCAATTAGCGGAAGGGTTGGTGTTGCCGGAAACCGTGTCGGTAACATCGCAAAAACCGGCGACGGTAGTGTTCCCTTTGCAATCATTAATCAAATTTCGCCGATATACGTTGCCTTCAGTGTACCGCAGCGTTTCTTGCCTGATATCAAGACGGCCTTAAACGATCCATTAGCTAAAGTTGAAGCGACTTTTCAGGGGTCAAATTTGGTATCGATTGGAAAGATTGCTGTCGTTGATAACGCAATCGATACTTCGTCCGGCACGGTCACGATTCGAGCCATTTTTGATAATGCGAACGAGACTTTATGGCCCGGATCGCTTTGCAACGTCCGCGTGACGTTGAAAATTCCGGATAATGTTGTAAGTGCCCCTCGGGAAGCGGTTCAATCCGGCCCCAAAGGATCATTGGTGTTTGTTGTAACGGACGGCCGCGCCAAGGTTACGCCAGTCAAAGTTGGGCGAACAGTAGATGGTCAAACGGAAATTATCGAAGGTCTTTCCGGGAACGAAAAACTTGTAACGGACGGCCAAATTCAATTGGTTGATGGTGTTAAGGTTGAGCCTAAGGGCGCTTCCACAGGAGCGCAGTAAATGTCGATTTCAGAGCTCTGCATTCGTCGTCCGGTGATGACGACATTAATCACGCTATCGTTTATCATTTTTGGACTTTTTGCTTATCGTCTTTTACCGGTTGCGGCGTTGCCGCGGGTGGATTTCCCAACCATAAGTGTCTCGGCCAATTTGCCAGGCGCGAGCCCGGAAAGCATGGCGTCTTCGGTCGCTGCTCCGCTTGAGCGTCAGTTTTCAACGATTTCGGGCGTTACTTCGATGACGTCTATTTCGAGCCTCGGCTCGACCAATATAACACTTCAATTTGACCTTGATCGCAATATTGATGGCGCTGCGCTGGATGTTCAAGCCGCGATTAGTGGGTCGCTTAGAAGGCTGCCGGCAGATTTGCCTAATCCACCAAGTTTTAGAAAGGTTAATCCAGCCGACCAGCCGGTATTATTTCTAGCGTTACGGTCATCTACGCTGCCCTTATCCAAGGTGAATGACTATGCAGAACAAATCCTGCAGCAGCAAATTTCTCAAATCAATGGCGTGGCCCAGGTTCAAATTTTTGGCCAACAAAAATATGCCGTTCGGATCTCAGCCGATCCCGAAGCGGTTTCAGCCCGCGGGCTTTCTTTTGCCGATATACAGAAGAGTGTATCAGACGCCAATTCGAACCAACCAACCGGTACACTCCGGGGCAATCGGCAACTTGTAACGATTGAAGCATCAGGACAGTTGAGATCCGCGTCTGATTATGGATCGATTGTTGTTTCATCGAAGAATGGAGTGCCTGTCAAACTTGCCGACATTGCTAGCGTTCGGGATTCGGTTGAGAATGATCAAACCGCGAGTTGGTATGTATCGGACCGTTCGATCATCCTTGTTATTTATCGTCAATCAGATGCTAACACGGTTGATGTTGTTGATCAGGTAAAAGCTAAAATTCCTGCTTATCGCGATCAGCTTCCGGCATCGGTTTCGATGGACATCTTAACGGATCGATCGATCCCGATCCGAGAGGCTGTATCGGATGTCCAATTCTCGCTTATTTTAGCGATGGCCCTCGTTATTATGGTCATCTTCATTTTCTTAAAGTCGCTCTCAGCTACGATTATCCCGGCGCTCGCATTGCCGGTTTCGCTTATTGGCACCTTTGCCGCGATGTATATGTTTGGATATTCGATTGATAATATTTCGCTACTCGCATTGACGTTATCCGTTGGTTTTGTTGTCGACGACGCAATTGTTATGCTCGAAAACATCATTCGCCATGTTGAGGAAGGCATGAAGCCCTGTGCAGCGGCTTTGCTTGGGGCGAAGGAAATTGGCTTCACGATTATATCGATTACGCTATCGCTCGTTGCCGTGTTTATTCCCGTATTTTTCATGGGCGGTGTGGTTGGGCGTGTGTTTCGCGAATTTGCTGCGACGATTTCGGTTGCTATTCTCGTGTCGGGGTTTGTGTCTTTGACGCTAACGCCAATGATTTGCGCCCGTGTTTTATCGACACATGATACACATAAGAAACCAAGCTTGTTCGCACGTGGCGTGGATTCTGGTTTTAACGGTGTATTGTTCCTCTATCGGGTATCCCTCGATTTTGTTCTTAAGATACGCCTCGTCGTTCTTATTTTGACGATTGCTACCTTGGGTTTGACAGCCAAACTCTATGGCGACATTCCAAAAGGGTTCTTTCCTCAAGAAGATACTGGATTATTGCGTGCATCGACCGAAGCTGCACCTGACATTTCATTTGAGGCGATGTCTGCCCATCAGGTTCAAATCAATCAGATTGTGGCTAAAGATCCGGCTGTTGATTACTTCACCGCTGCCGTTGGCTTTGGCGCGACCAATCAAGGGTTTATGTTTATCCAATTAAAACCTCGGGCTTCACGCGACGATATATCGAAAATTATTGCTCGCCTTAGAAAAGCAACGTCGCAGGTGCCTGGGATTTCTTCTGTATTCATTCCGATACAGAACTTAAATTTGAATGCGGGTAGGCTGTCTCGCGCGCAATACCAATACACTTTGCAATCTGCTGATATTGAAGCATTGTTTGGATCTGCTCCTAAAATGCGCGAGCAATTGGCCAAGACACCAGAGCTGCGCGATGTGACCAGCGATCTTCAAATTGCTAATCCGCAAATTGTGGTTGATATAGATCGGGAAAAGGCTGCCAATCTTGGCGTGTCGTCAGATGCAATTCGGCAAACGCTTTATAATGCTTTCGGCACCCGCCAGATTTCGACCATTTACACGTCGGCATCAGATTATGCTGTGATTATGGAGGCTAATCGGGATTATCAGTCTGATCCGACAGCCTTACAAAGGCTTTTTGTTAAAAGCTCTTCTGGTCAAACTGTCCCGCTTCAGGCGGTCGCTACGATCCGCCGAAACATTGGGCCTTTGACAATTAATAGGCAGTCGCAGCAGCCAGCTGTAACGATTTCCTTTAACTTGGCGCCGGGTATTTCGCTGGGTCAAGCGGTAGATGCAATCCGTGGGGCAGAAAAGATCGTCGGTCTGCCAGCCGTTGTAACGCCCGGTTTTTCGGGTTCTGCGGCACAGTTCCAAGATTCTTTAAAAGGGCAGGGGCTATTAATCTTAGCGGCTGTTGTCGTGATTTATATTGTTTTGGGTGTGCTTTATGAGAGTTTTATCCATCCCATAACCATTTTGTCTGGGCTCCCATCAGCTGGGCTTGGCGCTTTGCTGGCTCTGCAATATTTTAATCTCGATTTATCGGTCATTGCGATCATCGGAATTTTGATGCTTGTTGGTATCGTTAAGAAAAATGCCATCATGATGGTCGATTTTGCTTTAGAAAAGCGAGCAGAAGGTGCGACCGCGATTGCTGCCATTCGTGAGGCCGCATTGATTAGGTTTAGGCCCATTATGATGACAACCTTTGCCGCGCTGTTTGGAACGTTACCAATCGCATTGGGCTCGGGAGCGGGGTCGGAATTGAGGCAGCCGCTAGGGATTGCGGTCGTGGGCGGTTTAGCGGTTTCACAGATCCTCACGCTGTTCATTACGCCAGTGGTCTATATTTATCTTGATAAGATCGACACGTTCTTGAAGG
>JAPJMW010000119.1 GCA_026461505.1 Beijerinckiaceae bacterium | reverse complement strand
TTGCCAAGTACGCCAGACCATCCACAGCGCAATGGCCAGGATGATGATGCCCGAGGCGATTTGCAAATAGGGCTCGGTTGATTCCGATGTAATGCCTTGCCCGAAATGCAAGCCTGCAAGTGCGATGATCCAGACGATCGCGGTGTGCGACAGGGTTGCTGCAAGCCCAAGCAGAATAGCCTGCCCGACGGTGCCGCGAACCGCGATAATGAAGGCCGCCATCATGGTTTTGGAATGCCCGGGCTCGAGCCCGTGCAGGGCGCCGAGTAAAATGGCGCTTGGGATGAAGAGCCAAAGATTTTGGCTGCCGGACTGGATGAGGCTTGCAAGATCGGTCATAGAGACACCCTAAGTCGTGGATTTAAGCGGGGCAACCGCCATCTGCATAAAAAAACGCCCCCGTTAGGGAGCGTTTTTGAATCAAATGCCATTGCTAGCCCATTATGGCAGTGGCGATGGGCTTTCAGAGAGCGAACGCAGATAGGCGATAATGTCGGCGCGCTTAGCACCGTCCGCCAAGCCAGCATAGCCCATGGCGGTGCCCGCGATGTAAGCCTTTGGATTGGTGATAAAGGCATCAAGCGAGGCGTAATCCCACTTCTCGCCCTTGCCATTGCGCTCCTTCAGGCCAGCCGAGTAGTTGAAGCCTGCAGCCGAGCCCTTGACGCGATCAACAACGCCGTAGAGCGCTGGGCCAACCTTGGCGGCCGCGCCCTTTTCGAAATTATGGCAGGCTTGGCAAGCCTTTACGCCAGCTTCGCCGCGCTTGGCGTCGGCCACTTTGAGGCGTTCAGCGATTGGCGCGTCGGCTGGGCCAGCCTTGGCTTCAGCAGCGGGGGCCGCTTCCTTGGCCTCGCCGCCCGGAAGCTCATAACCCTCGACCTTGACCTTCGGGCCTGCAAAGATGCCCTCGGCGACAATGCCGGTTCCCATAACAAGCAACAGGACGCCCAGAATGGCACCAGTGATTTTGTTGAGTTCAAACGAGTCCATTCCGAAGCTCCGACAATGTCAATTCGCGGCCAAGTGACGGGTAGCCCCACTGAGACGGACCACCCAAAATTTCTACCGCACCCGATTACCCGCTTTGCGCCGGTCTTGGCAACTCGTATAAGCGATTTCCAGCTGATACTTTTTATCAGTTCTGCTCTTTTTTACATTAACGGTAACCAAAACAAGAAAATCTGATGTCTGATCCTGTGATTTTGATCCCCGCCCGCATGGCCTCCACCCGCCTTCCCGGCAAGCCCTTGGCCGATATTGGCGGCGAGCCGATGATCGTGCATGTCTGGCGGCGCGCGATGGAAACGGGCCTCGGACCCGTGGTGGTGGCCACCGATACGCCAGAAATTATCGCGGCGATCGAAAAAGTGGGCGGAATTGCTGTTTTAACCCGCGCTGACCATCCCTCCGGCTCGGACCGGATTTTTGAGGCCGTTGAAGCCTTTGACCCCGAAGGGCGGCATGATGTGGTGGTCAATGTCCAAGGCGATTTGCCGACCATTGACCCGCGCGCGATTGCCGCATCGGTGCCGCCTTTATCCAACCGGGAAGTCGATATTGTGACCTTGGCGGTGGAAATCCATCGCGAAGAGGAAAAGACCGACCCGAATGTGGTGAAAGCCGTGTGCTCCGAAATAGCGCCCGGGCTGATGCGCGCGCTGTATTTTACCCGCGCCACCGCACCGACAGGGCCGGGGCCGCTTTATCACCATATCGGGCTCTATGCCTGGCGGCGGACGGCTCTGAAGCGGTTCGTCTCGCTGCCGCCCTCACCACTTGAGATTCGCGAGCGTCTCGAGCAACTCCGTGCGCTGGAAGCCGGAATGCGGATCGACATTGCCTTGGTGGATGATGTACCGCTGGGCGTTGACGCGCCGCATGACCTCGAACGCGCCCGTACCATACTTGCTAACCGCCCTAAGGTGCATTGAGAAATGACTGAGAATAAATTGATTGCCTATCAGGGCGAGCCGGGTGCCAATTCCGATATTGCTTGTCGCGATGTATTCCCTGATTGGACGCCGCTTCCTTGCGCCTCGTTTGAAGATGCCTTCGCCGCGATCATCGATGGCACGGCAAGCCTCGGCATGATCCCGATTGAGAATTCGCTCGCGGGGCGCGTGGCCGATATCCATCATTTCCTGCCGCAATCGGGCCTGCATATTATTGGTGAGTATTTTCTGCCGATTCATTTCCAGTTGCTCGGCGTTAAGGGCACGAAGATTGAGGAATTGAAAAGCGTACACAGCCATGTGCATGCGTTGGGGCAGTGCCGCAAGATTATCCGTCAGCATGGGCTTAAAGCGGTGATTGCGGGCGACACCGCAGGCTCGGCGCGGGAAGTTTCCGAATGGGGTGACAAAACGCGTGCCTCGCTGGCCACCGCATTGGCCGGAAAAATTTACGGGCTTGAGACGCTCGCGGAAAATGTCGAGGATTCGGAAAACAATACCACGCGCTTTATCGTGCTCTCGAAGGAGCCGAAATGGGCCAAGCCTAACAATGGCCCGACGGTGACGACCTTCCTCTTCCGCGTCCGGAACGTGCCTGCCGCTTTGTACAAAGCTTTAGGCGGTTTTGCGACCAATGGCGTGAATATGACCAAGCTTGAAAGCTATATGGTCGATGGCTCGTTTTCAGCCACGCAATTCTTGGCCGATGTGGATGGGCATCCCGATGATCCCAATTTGAAACTCGCGCTGGAGGAGCTTGAGTTCTTCTCCCGCGAGGTGAAGATTTTGGGAGTCTATCCGGCGCATCCTTATCGGGCCGAGGCGATGGGGTAGGGCTTACGTTAAATACACAGCGTCAATCTGATTACCTGCGTATCTTAAGTTAGTTTTTGTAGCTACAAATACTTGATTTTTTGAGCCGCTTGGATTATCAGAATGCGACTAGTGATCAGCTTTGATCCCGCAAAAGATGTTCTTAATCAGGAAAAGCACGGCACTTCCCTGTCCGAGGCCGAGCATCTGGTTTGGGAGGAGGCGCTGATGAGCGAGGACCGGCGCAAGGCCTATGGTGAAAAGCGCATGATTGCGATTGCCCCGATGGGCAGACGGCTCTTCGTTGCCATCTATACCGACCGGGGTTCCTATCGTCGGATTATTTCGTTGAGGAAAGCCAATGACCGGGAAATCAAAGCCTATATCGCTCACTTCTAGAACGGGGCGAAGGATCGAACTTTCGACGCCTCAGGAAGACGCAGCGATCAATGCTGGCATCGCACGTGATCCGGATACAGTTGAGTTGAACGATGCGTGGTTTAAGAAGGCCAAGCGCGGTGGTAGGCCTTTATCGGAGAACCCAAAACAATTGCGCTCGATCCGCTTTTCGCCGGAGGTACTTGATTATTTTCGCAGTACAGGAAAAGGCTGGCAAACGCGCGTTGATGCTGCATTGAAAGAATGGATTGCAGCGCAAAAGTAAGTTGTCAGCCCCTTACTTCGTCCCGTACATCCGATCCCCTGCATCTCCCAAGCCTGGCACGATATAGCCGTGGTCGTTCAGATGGCTGTCAATGGCGGCTGTCCAAACGGGGACATCCGGGTGGGCTGCTGTGAATTTGGCGATGCCTTCGGGGGCGGCGAGCAAGCAGACAAAGCGTAGATCGGTGACGCCGCGGGCTTTGAGGCGGTCCACCGCGGCAATTGCCGAATTGGCGGTGGCGAGCATCGGGTCCATCACGATCACCATACGCTCGGCGACATCGCTTGGTGCTTTGAAATAATATTCGACGGCGGTTAGCGTTTCCGGGTCGCGGTAGAGCCCGATATGGGCCACGCGGGCCGAAGGGACGAGGTTCAGCATACCGTCGAGAAAGCCAACGCCCGCGCGCAAGATGGGCGCGAAGACGAGCTTTTTGCCGGCAATCATCGGCTTCATGGTTTTTTCGAGCGGGGTTTCCACCTCGACAAGCTCAAGCGGCAAATCGCGCGTCACCTCATAGGCGAGCAACATGCCGATTTCGTTCAGGAGTTGGCGGAAATTCGTTGTTGAACGGTCCTTATCCCGCATCAAGGTCAGTTTGTGCTGCACGAGCGGATGATCAACAACGGTAACGCCTTGCATGATTGCCTCACGGGATTTTGTTCAATGGAGGTAGTTTAGGCCGTATGTCTGCCGCTGACGATCCGCAATTCACGCAAGGCGCTTAGGGAGGGGACGTTTTCCACCTAAATTATAGAGGGGCGATTGATGGTGAGTGTCGTCCTTGCGAGCGTAAGCGAAGCAATCCAGTTAACGGGCATTTTTTTACTGCGGCGGTTCCGGCCCATTTCTTCCTTCAGCATCAGCTGGGTTGCTTCGCGTTCGCTCGCAAGGACGGGAAGGGTTAAATCCAGCCTTTGCCATGTGCGCCTTTTGGCAGATCGAGCCACTGGGCGACGCTCTCGCCGATATCCGCGAAGCTTTGACGGCCGCCGAGCGCTTGCGGGGTGAGGCCGGGGCCGAAGCAGAGAATGGGGACATGTTCGCGGGTATGATCGGTGCCTTGCCACGTTGGGTCATTGCCGTGATCGGCGGTGAGGATGATGAGGTCGCCGGATTTGAGTTTGGCTTCTAGCTCGGGTAGGCGACGATCAAAGGCTTCTAGGCAGGCGGCATAGCCCGCGACATCGCGGCGATGGCCGAACTCGGAATCGAAATCGACGAAATTGGCAAACAGTAAACCGCCATCGGCGAGGCGATCCACTTCCGGCAGCATCGCATCAAAGAGCGCCATATTGCCATTGGCTTTGACTTCGCGCCCCGTGTTGCGATGGGTGAAAATATCGCCGATTTTACCGATGGTGGCGATATCGCGTTTAGCCTCTGCCGCGCGATCGAGGATGGTGTTGTCGGGTGGTGGAATAGCGAAATCTTTACGGTTGCCCGTGCGGTGAAACCCTACTTCCTTTGAACCGATAAACGGACGCGCAATCACGCGGCCGATTTTGAGTGGATCAACATGACGGCGCACCAAGCGGCAGAGCGTATAAAGATTTTCGAGCCCGAAGCTTTCTTCATGCGCTGCGATCTGCAACACGCTATCGGCGGAGGTGTAAAAGATTGGCTTGCCGCTTGCGACATGCTCGGCACCAAGCGCTTCTATGATCGCCGTGCCTGAGGCGTGGCAATCGCCTAAGATGCCTGGAAGCTTGGCTTCAGTTGTGATGGCGTTGATGAGTTCGGGCGGAAAAGAATTTTCGGTTTTCGTGAAATATCCGAAGATGAAATCCGCTGGTGCTCCGGCAATTTCCCAATGGCCCGAAACCGTGTCTTTGCCTTTGGAGGTTTCAACGCCATAGCCCCATTGGCCGCGTGGTGTTGAAGGCGCAATGGGTAACTCTAACCCCGTGGATGCTTTGCATGCTTCGCGCAAGCCGAGGGATGATAAGAAGGGAAGCGTTAGCGGGCCTGCGCGTAAGCCTGCCTGATCGCCAAGTCCCTTAGTGCATGCTGTTGCAATATGGCCGAGCGTATCTGATCCTTGGTCACCATAGGATGCCGCGTCCGATGCACCACCGCATCCAACCGAGTCCATGACGATGAGAAAGGCGCGTGCCATCGCGTGTCCTATGCTGATCTTGGCTGTAGAAGGCCTTTGGCCAAGAGGTGCCAACTGGCTTCATCCGGCGCGCATAAAAGACCGCCAGTATAAAGCGCGGGCTTATAGGCGCTGCCATCAAAGCGCGCCGAATAGCCGCCTGCTTCGCGATGAATGAGCCAGCCTGCCGCGTGATCCCATGGCATGAGTTTATTATAGAGCACGAAATGGGTATGGCCGGATGCAACCAATCGATATTCATGCGCGGCGCAGCGCAAGCTGGCACTTGCCGAAAGCTGCGCCATATTGGTGCAAAGCGTTGAGCGAAGGGGTTCTTCGAGATAGCCCCATGATACGCCGCCCACCATCTCTTTAAGCGGTACAGGTTTAGCCACTTTCATAGCGCGGCGTTGGCCGCTTAAGGATTCAAACCAAGCCCCTTCGCCCCGACGGGCAATCGCCCAATCTTCGCCCATTGGATCATAGATGAGGCCAGCGATGACTTCGCCGTGGCTAACGACAGAGGCCATCACGCCGAAGAGCGGGAGGCCAGCTGCAAAATTGGCCGTACCATCGACGGGATCGAGAATGAACAGAAGCTCCGGTTCAGCGATGTTGTTGAGCAAAGACGGATCGGCAGCGGTCGCTTCTTCGCCGATCACAGCACAGCCCGGAAAAGTTTCTTTCAGCCTTGCAGTAAGCAGGCGTTCGGCGGCTTCATCCGCATCGGTCACAAGATCGGTGGCCGAAGATTTTTGCCGGACTTGGCCTTCGGTTAAAGAGCGAAAGCGCGGCATGATTTCTGCCAAGGCTGCTTCGCGTAACAAAGCCGCAACGGTGAGTGTGTCTTGTGTCGAAAACTTCATTTAATCCTCATCGTTGATTGTTCAAGCGGAGCCTTGCGTACCATCACGTTGAAAAGCTGCCGCAAAGAGCGCTTTCGTATAATCGCTTTGTGGCGACGTGAAGAGCGTATCAGCCGGCCCTTCTTCCACGACTTGCCCTTCTCGCATGACAATCACATGATTGGCGAGTGCTTTGACGACCTTAAGATCGTGGCTGATAAAGAGATAGGCTAGATTGCGGCGGCGTTGCAGATCACGCAGCAGATCGACAATTTGGGCTTGCACCGACATATCAAGCGCGGAAGTTGGTTCATCAAGCACAATGAATTTGGGGTTCAGCACAACCGCACGCGCAATGGCGATGCGTTGGCGTTGCCCGCCGGAAAACTCATGCGGGTATCGATCCATGGTTTTGGGATCAAGGCCGACATCAATGAGCGCTTGTGCGACAATCTCGCGGCGCTCTTCAAGGATTAAAGCGGCGTTTTGCACTTCCAAGCCTTCGCCTACAATATCGGCAATCGAAAGACGCGGCGAGAGAGAGCCGTAAGGGTCTTGAAACACGATTTGTAGATCGCGCCGCAAAGGCCGCATGGCATTTGACGTTGTGCCGTCGATCCGATTGCCGAGATAGGCAATTGGGCCTTCGGAGGAAATGAGCCGCAGCATCGCAAGGCCCAATGTGGTTTTGCCGGAGCCTGATTCACCAACCACACCAACCGTTTCGCCAGCGCGAATACGAAGCGTAACACCATCAACCGCTTTGACGTGTCCGACCGTCTTTTTGAAAAAGCCACGCTTGATCGGAAACCAGACTTTTAGCGCATCGGCCCGCATAACTTCGGGTGAGTCGGTTGGAACGGTGTGCGGCTCGCCTTTTGGCTCGGCGGCCAAAAGTTTTTGCGTGTAAGGGTGTTGAGGGTGATCAAAAATATCGGCCACCTTGCCTTGCTCAACGATTTTACCGTGAGTCATCACGCAGACACGATCGGCAATCGCGCGAACAATGCCGAGGTCATGCGTTATAAACAACATCGCCATGCCGCGGCGGTTTTGAATATCTTTGAGAAGGCGCAGAATTTGCGCTTGTACGGTGACATCCAACGCAGTGGTGGGTTCGTCCGCTATCAAAAGATCAGGCTCATTGGCAAGCGCCATGGCGATCATGACGCGCTGGCGTTGGCCGCCTGAAAGCTGATGCGGATAGGCGTCAAGGCGATTGGCGGCATCACGAATGCCGACTTCTTCAAGCAATTCTAGAATACGTTTTTTAGCGCGTTCTCCGGTGAGACCTTTATGAAGTGATAAAATTTCGCCGATCTGCTTTTCAATCGTGTGCAGCGGGTTGAGTGATGTCATCGGCTCTTGAAAGACCATGGTAATCGCATTGCCACGGATTTTGCGAAGGGCGGATTCATCGGCACTTATCAGATCATCACCTTTGAACAGGATTTGACCTGAAGGATGGGAAGCGGGCGGATAGGAGAGGAGCTTGAGAACCGAGAGCGCTGTGACGGATTTACCCGAACCTGATTCACCCACTAGCGCGAGTGTTTCGCCCTTTGCGATTACGAAAGAGACATTGTCAACCGCTAGTGTGGTTTGTCCGCCTTGCGCGAAGGCGACAGAAAGGTTGGTGACGTGGAGGAGGGGGGCCATCACGAAAATGTCTTCCTCGGATCAAAGGCATCACGAACCGCTTCGCCTATGAAGATCAAGAGCGAGAGCATGACGGCAATCACCATAAAGCCCGTCAACCCGAGCCAAGGGGCGGCGATATTGGCTTTGCCTTGCAAGAGCAGCTCGCCCAGCGAGGGGGAGCCGGGGGGTAGGCCGAAGCCTAGAAAATCGAGCGAGGTAAGCGTGGTAATGGAGCCGTTGAGGATGAAAGGCAGGAAAGTGAGGGTGGCGACCATCGCGTTGGGCAGCACGTGCCGCCACATGATGCGGGCATTCGAGAGGCCGAGCGCGCGGGCGGCGCGGACATAGTCGAAATTGCGGGCACGCAAAAATTCGGCGCGTACCACATGGACAAGGGCTACCCATGAGAAGAGTAGCAAAATACCGAGTAGCGTAAAGAAGCTTGGCTGGAAAAAGTTCGATAATATCATCAACAAATAAAGCGAGGGGATAGCCGACCAGATCTCGATGAAGCGTTGGAAATAAAGATCGATCATCCCGCCGAAATAACCTTGGATGGCGCCAGCAAAAATGCCGATGACGGAGGAGATGGCGGCGAGAATAAGTCCGAATAAAACAGAGATACGAAAACCATAGATGATGCGGGCCAAGACATCGCGGCCGCCATCATCGGTACCGAGCCAATTCCATTCGAGATCAGCGCAACGTGATCCAACGGTGCGTTTGGCGATTTTGGCGCATACCGAATCCTTTTGCAGCCATGTGGGCGGAGCGGGCGCGGGGCTTGGTAAGTCCAAATTAATCGTATTGGAGGCAAAGCGAATGATAGGCCAGATGGCGAAACCATTGGCATTGATCTCATCGCGAATGACAGGGTCGCGATAATCGGTTTCTGCCAGAAAGCCGCCGAATTTTTCTTCCGGATAATCAATAAAAACAGGAACCAGAATCTCGCCTTTATAGGAGACGATGATGGGGCGGTCATTGGCTATGAATTCCGCAAAAAGGCAGACGATAAAGAGGATTAAGAAAATCCAGAGCGACCAAAAGCCTCTGCGATTGGATTTGAAGTTCTCTATGCGCCTAGCATTAATCGGCGATAGGCGCAGAAGCCCTTTAGCGGGAAGTGGCGGCGCGAGCTTTGAGAGGGCGTCGGTCATTGCATCATACCTCGCGCGTTTCGAAATCGATGCGCGGATCGACCCATGTGTAGACGAGGTCGGAGAGGAGATTCACAAACAGGCCCAAGAGCGAGAAAATATAGAGCGTTGAGAATACGACCGCATAATCGCGATTGACGATGGATTCGAAGGAGAGAAGTCCTAAGCCATCAAGCGAGAACACGGTTTCGATCAAGAGAGAGCCCGCGAAAAACGCGCTGATAAATGCGCCGGGGAATCCTGCGATGACGATCAACATCGCGTTACGAAACACATGGCCATAAAGCACTTGCGTTTCGGTTAGGCCTTTCATGCGGGCGGTTAAGACATATTGCTTGCGGATTTCATCGAGGAACGAATTTTTGGTTAGCAGTGTGGATGTTGCAAACGCACCAAGGGCCATGGAGAGAATGGGAAGCGTGAGATGGCGGGCGTAATCGAGGGCTTTTGCGTACCATGGAAGCGTTGCGAAAGTGTCGGATACGAGACCACGCAAAGGAAAGAAGGGTGCAACGGAGGAGCCTTCGCCAAACAAGATGATCAAGAGAATGGCAAATAAGAATCCTGGTATCGCATAGCCGATAATGACGATGGCGGATGTCCATGTATCAAAACGCGAGCCATCCGAGATCGCTTTGCGAATGCCTAGGGGTATAGAGATCAAGTAAGACAGCAGCGTCATCCAAAGCCCCAAAGAAATGGAGACGGGGAGCTTTTCTTTTATGAGCTGCAATATCGAAACATCGCGGAAATAGCTTTTGCCGAAATCGAAGCGGAGGTAATTCCAGAGCATCATCACAAAGCGTTCAGGAGCGGGCTTATCAAAGCCGAATTGCGCTTCGAGTTGCTTGATGAATTTAGGATCTAAGCCTTGTGCGCCACGATATTTTGAAGAGCCACCTTCCATCGAGCCACCGCCCGGTTGGCTTTGGGTGGTGGCTGAGAAGTCGCCGCCTGCACTGCCGGAGATCCGTGCGGTTGCGGATGAATCAGCGCCTTGCTGCAATTGCGCGATGATGCGTTCGACTGGCCCACCGGGTGCAAATTGCACCACAACAAAGGAAACAAGCATGATGCCGAACAAAGTCGGGATCATCAGCAAGACGCGGCGCAGAATATAAGCGAGCATGAATTATCCAGTCTTGCCGGTTTTGGCGGCTTTATCCGCATCATACCACCAGATGGTCGGGAAGGCGGAGGCACCATATTCCGGCATTTTTTCAGGATGCGAGAAACGGTTCCATCGTGCTGTACGGGAGAAGCCATAGGTCCATTGCGGGACGACATAATCATGCGCGAGTAGGACGCGATCGAGCGCGTGGGTGGCGGCGATGAGTTCCTCGCGGCTCTTCGCAAAGATGACGCGATCAATGAGGGCATCAATGGCTGCGTCTTTAATACCAATGGTATTGCGCGAGCCTTTGACATCAGCGGCGGCTGAGCCCCAGAATTCGCGTTGCTCATTGCCAGGCGAAAGCGACTCGCCCCAAAGATCGGTCGTGATGTCGTAATCGAAATCACGCATGCGCTCTTCATATTGTGACGGATCAACGACGCGGACATTCACGGTGATGCCTAAACGCTCAAGCGATGGCTTCCAAAAGAGCAAAATACGCTCAAAGGTCGGATCATCGGCGAGGAGTTCAATGGCTAAAGGTTCATTGGTTTTGGTGTTGATGCGCTTGCCCGATTTAATCTCCCATCCTGCTTCTTTGAGCAGGCGATCGGCTTCCTTCAAATTATCACGAACGGCTTGCGGGTTGCCATTAATGGGGTTTTGATAGGCCGTTGTAAGTACCGTTGCGGGGATTTTGTCTTTCACGCTTTCGAGAATGTCTTTTTCTAGTCCCGATGGCAGGCCGGAGGATACAAGCTCGGTGCCTTCATAAAAAGAAGCGATGCGCTTATAGGCACCGAAAAAAACGGTCTTGTTCATTTCCTCAAAATCAAATGCGAGATTAAGTGCGCGGCGAACGCGTTGGTCTTTAAATTTGTCGCGTCGCAGATTCATGACGAATCCCTGCATGCGGCCAGAAGCACGTTCGGCAAATTCTTCGCGGATCACGCGACCATCTTTGACGGCTGGAAAATCGTAAGCCGTGGCCCAATTCTTCGAGCTGTTTTCAAGACGGAAATCGTAAGCGTCGCCTTTTAATCCTTCGAGCTGAACAGTGGTATCGCGGAAATACTCAAATCGCATTTCATCGAAATTATTGGTGCCGATGCTAAGCGGCAAATCCTTGCCCCAATAATCGGCTACACGTTCCAATACGATGTTTCGCCCTGCGCTAAAAGATTTGATGCGATAGGGGCCCGAGCCGAGTGGTGGCTCCAACGTTGTTTCTTTGATGTTGCGTGGTTTGCCATCTGGCCCATTACCCTCCCACCAATGTTTGGGAAGGATTGCGAATTGTCCAACGATTTGAGGAAGTTCACGATTGCCCGGCGCATCAAACGTAAAGGTAACGTCACGCTCGCCGGTCTTCTCCGCTTTAGCGACGTGTTCGAAATAAAACGCATATTGCGGACTGTTGGCTTTCAACGCATCAAACGAGAAAACGACGTCTTCCGGCGTAACAGAACGTCCGTCTTGCCATTTGGCATTGGCGCGTAAGCGATAGGTGACGGACGCAAAATCGGCGGGGAAGCTAAGCCCTTCCGCCAGCAGCCCATAGGCGGTTGAGACTTCATCCAGCGAGTTGGAAAGAAGCGTTTCATAGACCGAACCAATGCCAGCGGCCAATTGCCCTTTAACGCCTGCAACAACGAGATTGAAATTATCAAAACTGCCATTGGCTGCGAGCCGTACGGTTCCACCCTTTGGTGCATCTGCGTTTACATAGTTAAAATGTTTGAAATCGGCCGCATATTTTGGCTCGCCCATGAGTGATACGGCGTGACGCCAGCGAGGCTCATCTGATTTTACGGGCATAAGGGCCGCGCCCGACATAACCAATGCCACTATGCATCTAAAACCTATTCGCCGCACGAGCCTTACTCCGTGAATTTAGGGTTCGAAATGTGAACGAGAGCGTTGATTCCGTCCATAGGGACGTTATACGGCCGTGCGCTGACGCATCGCTGCCGTCAAAGTGCCTTCGTCCAGATAGTCAAGCTCGCCGCCAACGGGTACGCCATGTGCGAGTTTGGTAACGATCACCTCATAGGGCGATAGCAAGTCGGTGATGTAATGAGCGGTTGTTTGACCATCAACCGTGGCGTTCAGTGCCAAAATGACCTCTTTGATGCCACCCGATGCGACGCGCGCGACAAGGCCGTCAAGGTTAAGGTCTTTCGGGCCGATCCCATCTAAGGCGGCAAGTACGCCGCCTAAAACATGATAACGGCCTGCGGTAGCACCTGCCCGTTCCAACGCCCAAAGATCAGCGACATCTTCGACGACGATCAATAAAGTATTGTCGCGCTTTGGGTCGGAGCAGAGTGTGCAGGGCGAAAGCGTATCGATATTGCCACAAGAATCGCACACAAGAATACGTTCGCGCGCGACCTGCATGGCATCCGCAAGCGGCCCTAAAATCTGTTCGCGCTTTTTAACAAGATGCAGCGCGGCCCGCCTTGCCGAGCGCGGACCAAGCCCCGGTAACTTTGCCAGAAGCTGAATAAGACGCTCAATTTCGGGACCGGTAACGGAGGCCATTAAAAAAGTTTCATTCCGGGAGGAATCGGAAGCCCAGCGGTGAGCGCGCCCATCTTGTCAGCCATCAGCTTGTCGCCTTTGGCGCGGGCATCGTTGAGGGCTGCAACCAGCAAATCTTCCAGAATATCTTTTTCTTCTGCCTTCAAGAGACTGTCATCAATCGCGACGGCTTTTGTGAGGCCCTTAACCGTCATGGTGACAGAAACGAGTCCGCCGCCCGATTGGCCGCTTACTTCCATTTCATCAAGCTCGGCCTGCACGGCACCAAGCTTCGATTGCATCTCCTGCACTTTTTTCATCATGCCGAACATGTCTTTCACTGGTCGTCTCCGTTCTTAATCGTTAAAATCTTGGTCGAGCGCTTAAAAATCAAAGCTCTCGTCATCGGTATTTTCTGTCTCGGTGGGGTTGAGCAAATCACGCACCTCGACGATTTGTGCGCCGGGGAAATGTTCAAAGGCCGCCTTCACCAAAGGATTGGATTTGATGTCGTCAAGCTTGGTGGCTTTGGCTTTCTCGGCGACATCGCGCAAGGTCTCTTGACCTTGTTCCGATGAAACGGCGACGATCCAGCGACGGCCAGTCCATTCTTGCAATTTCTTGCCGATATCAGCGGCGAGCTGTGGCGAGGCATCGGAGGATGGCGCAAACTCAAAACGGCCATCTTCAAAGCGCACCAAGCGAACATCACGTTCAAGCGCGGTTTTAAGTCCGATATCGCGCTTCTCAGTTGCCAAGGCTACGAGATCTTCGAACCGGTCAATCCGCATGGTGGGCGCGGCTTCCGGCGAGCGCATGGGTGCTGCTTCAGAGCGGGCGGCAACCGACAAGCCGCCATTGGCGGTCATACGTGCGCCACCGCCGCCGCTTGGGCCACCTGATGGTGTGGATGAGCCGGAATAGCTTTCTTGTGTCAGCATTTTCAACGCTTCATCGGGCGTTGGAAGGTCAGCTGCATAGGCCAAGCGCACCAAGACCATTTCGGCCGCGGTTACAGGCTTTGGCGCTTCGGTTACTTCCGTGATGCCCTTTAGCAAAATTTGCCAAGCGCGCGAAAGCACCCGCATGGGCAGCGTTGTGAAGCTTGCACCACGAACGCGCTCGGCCTCTGTGACGCTTGAATCTTTCGCGGATTCCGGCACGACTTTCAGCCGTGTAACGAAATGCGTGAACTCGGCGAGGTCCGATAAAATGGTGCGCGGATCAGCGCCAAGATCATATTGGCCGCGAAGCTCGGCTAAAGCGGACGCAACATCGCCTTTCATCACCGATTCAAACAGATCAATCACGCGGGCGCGATCGGCTAAACCGAGCATGGTGCGCACTGTTTCGCCATCGACTTTGCCTGCACCATGCGCGATGCCTTGATCAAGCAGCGATAGGGAATCACGGACGGACCCTTCCGCCGCACGCGCGATTAAGGCCAAGGCTTCATCATCAATGGTAACGCCTTCGGCCACGCAAATTTTACGCAAATGATTGACGAGCACATCGGCTTCCACGCGGCGCAAATCAAAGCGTTGGCAGCGTGATAAAATCGTCACCGGAACTTTACGAATTTCCGTGGTTGCGAAAATAAATTTGGCGTGGGGTGGTGGCTCTTCCAGCGTTTTCAAAAAGGCGTTGAACGCCTTGTCCGAGAGCATGTGCACTTCGTCGATGATGTAGACTTTATAGCGCGCGGAGGCGGGTGAATACCGCACACCGTCGGTGAGTTGTTTGACGTCATCAATACCCGTATGCGACGCGGCATCCATTTCCAGAATATCGACGTGACGCGATTCCATAATGGCGCGGCAATGCACGCCTTCGGTTGGCATGTGAATCGTCGGGCCGCCGGAGCCATCGGGAAGAAGATAATTGAGCCCCCGGGCCAGGATGCGGGCGGTTGTGGTTTTACCCACACCGCGGACGCCTGTTAAGATCCAGGCTTGCGGAATGCGGCCCGTCTCAAATGCATTGGAGAGCGTCTGGACCATGGCATCTTGGCCGATGAGATCATCAAAGGTTTGCGGGCGGTATTTTCGGGCTAAAACGCGGTAAGGGGTCGATGGCGAAGGCGCAACGGAGGGCGCATCGCCAAACATCGAGATCGTTTGATCGTCTCTTTCCGTCACGCTATCGGGCGTTTCGCTCATGAGGGGCGTCGTCCTCAGCGGGTTTATAACGGCCAAACTGGCCGGAAAGATGGCAAATAGGGTGGAAGGCTGGACGATGACCCGCCCGGGCTCGTTAGGGCTGCTTCCTTCCGGACCTGACCCGGTTGGCGAGTGGTACGTCCACCACCAACCTTCCGCCCTCTATATCGGGTATCGGGAGGTAAAAGACAAGCGCCTCTGGCATGCCAAATTCACCCTCGCCCAAGCGGGCCAGACGGGTTAAAAGAAGCGTATGACCGATTTTATTCTTGATTCCCGGCTTGAGGCCGACACTGTTCCCGTGGGCGAACTCATCCTTAACCGCGTTTTATTGATGAATGATTCGCGGTTTCCATGGGTTATTTTGGTGCCAAAGCGTCCCAATATCCGCGAAATCATCGATTTGGAGCTTCGCGACCGGGCGATGTTCTACCGCGAGACGGAATCGGTGATGGAGGCGATGAAACGATTGTTCTCGCCAACCAAGCTCAATGTCGCAGCCTTGGGTAATGTGGTGCCCCAGCTTCATATGCATGTGATTGCGCGGTTTGATGATGATCAGGCATGGCCGAAGCCCGTTTGGGCGGTTGGCGAAAAAGTGCCTTATGCCGCAGATGCCGCAAAGGCGCGGGCGAAGCAGATTTCAATTGAATTGGGTCGGTTGTGAAAGCGCATAAGCGAGAGCGTTCAGCACTTCTTGGCTATGCCCATAATCCGCTGAACCGGATGGCGGAGCTGCGCGACAAGCCTGATATGATGGCGGCGATGCAAGCCTCAAACGAAGCCCGGGCGATTGTATTGGCGGGCGATATTCCGATTTTGAAACGCCGTGGCGATGCGTTCGATGCTTTGTTTTCGTTAGACGAAGCCTATGCATTGGGGCAAGCGCGCGAATGCGTGTTTTTAGGCCATGATGCTGCGCGTCCCATCTTTGGTTTGGCGCTTGAGGCACAGGAACCAGAAACGCATCAGGGCCGTGACGATCTATTGGTGATTGATGCACGTTCGATCGCGGTGCAAGGACTATTGCCTGCCGAATGGCTTGGCCCTTTGGGCGAAGCAAAATCGCTCCTGTATTGGCATCGGCGTCATCGGTTTTGTGCGGTTTGTGGTGAAGCGACGGAGATGAAAAGCGGGGGCTGGAAGCGCTTCTGTACATCATGTGAAGCCGAACATTTTCCGCGTACGGATCCGGTTGCGATCATGATGGCCGTTAAAGGCGATAAATGCGTGCTGGGGCGTCAATCGCGTTTTCCGCCGGGCATGTATTCCTGCCTAGCGGGTTTTATCGAGCCGGGCGAGACCATTGAAAATGCCGTTCGTCGTGAATTATTCGAGGAAGCGGGCGTGAAGACGGGTGCGGTACGCTATCTCGCCTCGCAGCCTTGGCCGTTTCCGGGATCGATGATGATCGGTTGTATTGCCGAGGCGCTTGATGACGCGCTGGTGATTGATGGCGAAGAGCTTGAAGACGCGCGATGGTTTTCCCGTGAGGAAGTCATCTCTATGATCAAGGGCGAGCATCCTGATGGATTACTCGCCCCGCAGCCGATTGCGATTGCCAATGCCATTATGCGGGCATGGGCGTTGGAAGGTGAGACAGCTTAGAGGGCCTCGGTTCCTTCAATTTCAATTCCAAAGCCAGCAAGCCCAACGAATGAGCGCGAGCTTGAGGTGAGATTAACAATCGACGCTACGCCGAGATCTTTCAAAATCTGCGCGCCTAAACCGATTTCACGCCATTGTTGCTGGCGCGTTGCGTCTGAGCCTTGATCTTCGTTCAAAGCCTGCACGGGAACGCCCGATGTGCCGTCACGGAGATAAACGAGAACGCCACGGTCCTTGGCGGCGAATTTTTTAAGCGCTGACGAAATGCTTTCGCCGCCGCCAAACACATCGGCCAGCACATTGGCGCGGTGAAGGCGCGTTGGTACCGCTTTGCCATCCCCAATTTTGCCATGCACGAAGGCGAAATGATGGACAGGGTCAAACGGCGTGACAAAGGCATAGCCCGTGAGTTCGCCGATTTCGGTTTTCACCGGGAAAGTGGCGACACGTTCAACAAGCTTTTCGCGCGATTGGCGATATGCGATGAGATCGGCGACCGAAATGCGCTTGATCTTGTGCTTCTCACCGAAGGCGGAGATTTGATCGCCGCGCATCACGGTGCCGTCATCATTGGCGAGTTCGCAGATGACGCCGACATGCGGCAGGCCTGCGAGTTTGCACAAATCTACGGCGGCTTCCGTGTGGCCGGAGCGCATCAAGACGCCACCATCTTTGGCAATCAGCGGGAAGATGTGACCCGGACGGACAAAATCATTCGCGCCCATATTGCCATTGGCCAAAGCGCGCACCGTGTTGGAGCGTTGCTCGGCGGAAATGCCAGTGGTGAGGCCGTGTTTTACGTCGACGGTTACGGTAAAGGCGGTGCCGAGCGGGGCGTCATTTGATGCCACCATCGGGTTGAGGTGGAGGCGCTTGGCTTCCGCAGACGAGAGCGGCGCGCAGACAATGCCGCAGGTATTGCGGATGATGAAGGCCATTTTCTCAGGCGTGCAATGGGAAGCAGCGATGATCAAATCGCCTTCATTTTCACGATCATCATCATCGGTAACGATGACAAGTTCGCCCTTGGCGAAGGCTTCGATGGCTTCGGATACGGAATGGTGCATGACGCTTCTTTCTAAGCTTGTGCTGGAAACGGAAAGGAAATCATTGGGGGTTACGGCGCCTTTGGTCTCCCGCGAGATCAGTTCGGCGGTGTCGCGGGACAGCCAAGCATCGTCTTGGTTGCACAGCTGGGTGATGGTGCCGGGTGACACGCCAATGCGGCGTGCAAAATCGACACGGCTGACGGCATTGGATTTGAGCCACTCGGAAAGTTTCATAAAGCAGGTTTAGCGCGAATGAATTTTAGTGCCAATGAAATTCGGCTTGCAGGGACGCAAAATTCAGTTTGGCTAAAATGGCGGTGTTAAGCGCGCTCTCATTTCCGTCATTGCGAGCGAACGCGAAGCAACCTAGCTGATGGTAACCTGTTGAGCTCGATGGTTCAGCACCCGATGAAATACGATTTTATTC
>JAPJMW010000118.1 GCA_026461505.1 Beijerinckiaceae bacterium | reverse complement strand
GCTGACATCGATCCGATATTGACAATCGTGCCTTCGATCTTCTCGCGGATCATCACCTTCAATGTATCCTGAATGAGGAAGAAGGGCCGACGAACATTGGTGTTAAAGAGTTCATCGTAAAGTTCAGGTGACGTGCTTAAGATCGTACCACGACGCGTATCGGCGGCACAGTTAACGAGAACGTCGATGCGACCAAAGGCCTTATCCGCGGCAGCGATAATGGCACGGCAATCTTCTACCTTCGATTGCTCGGCCTGCACGAAAATCGTTTTTGTGCCGTAGGCTGCTGCGATCTCTTTGGCCTTCGTTTCGCCGCGGGTTTTATTACGACCACAGATCACAATGCCTTCTGCGCCACGCTCGGCCAGAAGGCGAGCAACGGCTGCGCCAAGACCTTGTGTGCTGCCGGTGATAACGGCGATTTTACCTGTAAACTGTCCCATTGAATTATCCTTTTATGTGAAGTCGGATCAAACGCCGACGCGTTGTTTCTTGCGGCCCTCGACTTGAGCAGCGTGTTGTTCATTGACGTTTTTACGCGACGATACGGCCGGAACACCGACATCCCACCAAGCATCGCCCGGAGTCCAAGTGAAGGCATCGGAAACAATGCTGATCACGGTTGTGCGGTCAGTGGTCTTGGCCCAATCCATAGCGGCAGCCAAATCCGCCAAGCTTTCGACATGGCATGTGAGTGCGCCCATCGATGCAGCATGTTGTGCGAAATTGACCGAGAAGGGTTCTTTCACCTTGCTGTCTTTAATAAGGTTATTAAAGCCCGGTGTTCCCTTGGCATTCTGTAAGCGGTTGATAACCGCATAGCCGCCATTATCGCAGACGATCAAGATCATCTTGTGACCGGAAAGCACGGTGGAATAGATGTCCGAATTCATCATCATATAGGTACCGTCACCGACCATGACGATAGGCGTGCGTGTTGGATCTGCCATGGCAGCGCCCCAACCGGCTGAGATCTCATAGCCCATGCAGGAGAAGCCGAATTCCAAATCAAAGGTATGAGGTGTTTTTACGCGCCAATTCTTCATCACTTCACCGGGTAGTCCACCCGCTGCTGTGATGAGCAAATCGCGATCACCTGCTTTGTCGTTTACGACGCCAACAACCTGCGCATAGGTTGGAACAGGCTCATTGGTTGGTTTACGGAAGCCATCAAGCATCTTGTCCCAAGCAGCAAATTCCGATTTGCCTTTTGCTGTCCAACTCTCCGGTACTTTCCAGCCTTCGAGTGCAGGCGCAAGTTCTTCGAGCGTCGCTTTTGCATCGCCGACAACGGCCAAGGCGCGGTGCTTTGTTGCATCCCAACGCGCGGCATTGATCGAGATAAATTTCGCATCCGGCTTGAAGCATGTCCATGAACCGGTTGTGAAATCCATCAAGCGCGTGCCAATGGCAATAATCACGTCCGCTTCCGCGGCAAGCGCATTGGCCGATGTAGAGCCGACAATTCCCAAAGGCCCGATATGGGCCGGGTGGTTATGGATGAGACCACCTTTACCTGCGATGGTTTCAGCGACCGGAAGACCATGCTTGATCGCTAACGCACCCAATACTTCTTCAGCGCCCGAATAGCGCACGCCGCCACCCGAAATCACAAGCGGACGCTTGGCATTTTTAATGAGGCTAATTGCTTCCGCCAAACGGTCTTGATCAGGGCGTGGACGCGGGATCGCATGAATGGTCTCGGCAAAAAATACCTCCGGATAATCGCAGGCCAATTCCTGCACATCCTGCGGCAGCGCAATGAAAGCAGGACCGCAATCGGCAGGGTCGAGCATGGTTGCAACCGCTTGGGGTAGGGATGAAATGATCTGTTCAGGATGAACAATACGATCCCAATAGCGCGTAACCGCTTTAAATGCGTCATTCACGTTGATAGTAGGGTTATTGTAATGCTCAACCTGTTGCATCACCGGATCAGGGCGGCGATTGACGAAAGTATCACCCGCGAGCAAAAGGATGGGTAAGCGGTTGGAGTGCGCAACGCCAGCAGCCGTAATCATGTTTAAAGCGCCAGGTCCGATGGAGGATGTGGCAACCATGATCTGACGGCGGCGCGTTGCTTTGGCAAAGCCAATGGCGGCCAAAGCCATGGACTGCTCATTTTGGCCGCGCCATGTGGGTAGTGTGTCTTTAACCGCCTCAAGTGCTTCTGAAAGACACGTCACATTGCCATGACCGAAAATGGCAAACACGCCAGGAAACAGCGGGACTTTTTTTCCGTCCACCATCGTGAACTGGTTGCAAAGATAGCGAACAAGCGCTTGCGCCATCGTCATACGAATTGTGGACATCAAAGACCCCCTCAGTTTGGTTTTGTTATACGCTTATTCATCAACGGCTTTGTCCAAATGTATTGGTGCAAAGCCGCAATCGATATCGAATTTATTTCTTACTCTTGGTCTTGGCGCGGGTAAGCGCCATCTCGGTGACGGTTGGTATGCGTGGAGACAAACGTTTTGATGGATGCAGAACGGCCGCTGTTGCAACGGCCAACACCTGAACCAGACAGGCCGGTGCGGCAAGGGAGCGCGAAAAGGAATATTCCTCTTCAGGAACTGTGAATAAAACGCTTGCGCCTTTAGCAATAGGTGAAAGCTGACTATCGGTAATCGCGAGGATGGGCAGTTTGCGATCCGCTATTGCCTCGGCGATGGCGACGACTTCCTTAGCATAGTGACGGAAGGAGATGGCCACCAGCACATCGTTTTTCGACATGGTCTGTGCGACTTCGGCCGCTAACCCACCAGATGAGTCGAGCAGGACAACACGGCGTTGCAGCATCGTCATGAGATAGCGCAACAAAAGCGCAATCGGTTCCGAGCGCATCTGGCCTGCGATGTAGATCGTATCGGCTTTGGCCAGATATTGCGCGGCGGAAGCGAGCGTTGCCTCCGAGATTCCTTCGAGCAATTGCTGGAGGGCAGCGATATCGCGCACGACAAGATTTTTGAGATAGCCTAAATTACCGTGATCGCTGTTTTTTGTTAATTCGTCTTCAAGCGCGCTAACACGTTCGCGGAAGCCGGGGGCCGCTGTCGCAAGTCGTGTTTGAAAGACCGCTTGCAAGGGTTTGAAACCTGAAAATCCAAAATGTTGTGCAAATCGCACAAGGCTTGAGGGATGGACATCACATTGACGGGCGATCGCGTTGATCGATTCAAGCGCGATAATATTCGGGTTTTGGGTAAAGAAACGAGCGATCTGTTGAAAGCCATCGGAGAGATTGTTGTATTCCGCTGTGATCGTATTGACGATTTCCTCATACCGACGAGGAACCTGCTCGGTCGCTTTGGTTTTGGGTGACGGTTTCGTCGCTTTACCTGACATTGGCGTTACGCACCTTCCCACGCAGCGACCAATTGCGCAAAGCGATCGGCCATCTGCGTTACCGCGGTTGCATCGTCGATTTTCCCCGCCATCCATTCGCGAGCAGGATCAGCGAAAATGGTCCGACCAACCGCAAAACCTTTGACATATTTTGCATGACGTCCGATGCGGAACGCTTCTTTCAATTCAGCCGCCGGAGCATCGAGCCCGAGCATGACAATGCCACGGCAAGATGGATCATTCGCGTCAATGGCTGCTGCGATATTGCTCCAGGCTTTATCGGTTTTTTGTGGCTCAAGTTTCCACCAGTCGGGCTTGATGCCGAGGCTGTAGAGACGCTGCATAACGCCGGCCGAAGTGTTATCGTTCAGGGAGCCATTTTTACCGCATATGATTTCAATGAGCAGCTCGCGGTTGAGCGAGCGTGCTGCATCATAGAGTCTGAGCAATTCGCGCTCTTGTTTGGCTTTCATCTCCGCCGTGTCATCGGGGTGATAGAAGCATAAGCATTTGATGATGTGGTTGACGGGCCATTCGATCAGCTTGGCAGCAAGCGAACCGCCACCTTCGAAATCAAGCGGACGGGAGCCGGGTAATTCAACAGGGCGTCCAATCCAGAACTTATGATCTTCCGCACGAAATAATGCCTCGCGGCCATAGGTGCCATCGAGCAGCATGCCGAAACCGTCGCGGCCTTTGGCGATGCGGCTTGCCGCATCAACAGCCAATCGTTTGAAGGTTTTGATGCGTTCGTGAGAGGCGCCCGCTTTGTCGGCGATCTCTTCCAATTGCGAGCGATGGTCGATGGCGAGTGCGTAGACGTGATCAGCCTTCGGATAGGACGTCATCGCGTCGCGCGTGGTCGACCAATGGATGTGGTTGAGCGCTGCATCATGACGAACCGCGCGCGAGGCAGCACCCTTTGTGATGAAGTGCTGCATTTCTTCAAATGTCGGATATTCGACCGAGCAGAGCAGTCGCGAGACAGCAAAGGCGCCGCCGGCATTGGCGAAGGCGCAGCAGGTTTCAATCGGCTCATCGCGCAGCCAGCCGCGCAAAAAGCCGGACATGAAGGCATCCCCCGCGCCGAGCACATTATAAACTTCGACTGGATAGCCGGGACCTTTGATACCTTCTTCGATATCATCCGGGATCGCGCCGGGAAATACAACGCAACCCATCGGGCCGCGCTTCATCACAATCGTGCCGTTCGAATGACGACGTACAGCTTTAAGCGCTGCGAGTGGTGTATCTTCACCCCCTGCAATCATAATCTCTTCTTCGGTGCCGACGATGAGGTCGCAATCGGCTAGGATCGGTTGCAGATGGGCGGTCACATCGCCCGATTTGATATAGCGCTCTTCACCCGCGCCATGGCCTGCGAGGCCCCATAGGTTCGGGCGGTAATCAATATCAATGGCAATCTTGCCGCCATGTTTCTTGGCGTATTGCATCGCAAGTTTTTGGGCGGCGGCCGTATTGGCTTTGGCGAAATGCGTGCCGGTGACAACCACCGAGCGGGAGGAGGCGATAAAGGCCTCGTCGATATCGCTTTCATCCAGTGCGTTATCGGCGCAATTATCACGGTAGAAAATCAGCGGGAATTGCTTGTCGTCGCGGATGCCCAGAATAACCAGCGCGGTGAGCCTGTCCTTATCCGTATGCACGCCTTGCGTGTTGACGCCTTCGCGCTCGAGCTGCTCGCGGATGAAGCGGCCCATATGCTCGTCGCCGACGCGGGTGATGAGGCCGCTTTTCAGCCCCAGTCGCGCCGTGCCGATGGCGATATTGGTCGGTGAGCCGCCAACGGCCTTCGAGAAGGTGGCCATATCCTCAAGCCGCCCGCCGACCTGCTCGCCATATAGATCCACCGATGAACGGCCAATGGAAATAAGATCGAGTGTTTTAAGTGGCGACATGGCTTTGCCTTTAACAGAGGAAGACGTGTTAAACCCGTAACAATAATTTCCACACTTGGTCAAATGGGAATTTTTGTTGCGAAGCAAGAATGGACGTGTAGAAAGGCAATCGGCTATATATGTGAAACCTTATGCCCGAATAGGAACCCGCTCGATGAAAGCCAAACTCGGTATTGCCCCTATCGCCTGGTGGAATGATGATCTCGCCGAACTCAGCGACGATGTCTCGCTGGAAGAGTGCTTGCGGCAGGCCTCGGTTGCGGGATTCACGGGGATGGAGACGGGAAGGCGCTTTCCGCTTGATCCTGCGGTTTTGGGGCCGATTTTGAAGCAATACGGTATTAGCGTTTGCGGCGGCTGGTTCTCGGGCCTGCTCCTCGATGGCGATATCGAGGCTGAAAAAGAGCGTATTGCAGCGCAGATGACGCTGTTTAAGGCCATGAACGCGCCTTGCATCGTCTATGGCGAAACCGCCCGTACCGTACAGGGGGATCGTTCCAAGCCGTTATCTACCAAGCCGAAGCTCTCTGAAGATGAGATCAAGGTTTACGCGCGTAAAATGACCGAATTTGGCGAATGGTGCGCGGATCAAGGCATGCCGCTATCTTACCATCACCACATGGCGGCGGCGATTGAGACGGAAGAAGAGCTGGATCTCTTCATGAAGCATTCGGGTGCGGGTATCCCACTGCTCTATGATGCGGGTCATATGGCGTTTGCGGGCGGCGATGTGCTGCGCGTGATCGACAAGCACCATAAGCGGATTTCGCATGTCCACACCAAGGATGTGCGGATGAATGTGATCAATGGCCTCGACCGGACGAAGGAAAGCTTCCTCGATGCCGTGATCAAGGGCGCTTTTACGGTGCCGGGCGATGGCTCGTTGGATTTTGAAGCGATTGTCAAAAAGCTCGCGGGCTATGGCTATGAAGGCTGGTTCGTTGTTGAAGCCGAGCAGGATCCGGTTAAGGCGCCGCCTTTAGAGATGGCCAAGATTGGCCATAAGGAACTGTTGCGGGTCATGGCAGCGGCGGGTTACACGGTGGTTGCCGTTTGATGATTGGACTTTGGAGGCTTTCCCGGTAAATCATGATTGCTGTTGGATTAGGCCTCCTAGCCGCCCTGCTTTGGGGGCTACACGATTATTGCGTTCGCATTTTCGCAGGCCGTGCGGATGCTTTAGCCCTTTTGGTATTGGTCTTTATTGTGGGTGCCGTCCTGATGGCGCCTCTCGCCCTTTTTTCCGAGGGTTGGGATCGCTTTACGCCCATAACAATGGGATTTTCGCTGGTTTCAGGCCTTTTTTATGTCGCCGGTGCCTATGGGCTGTATCGCGCTTTTGCGATTGGCCCTGTCCGATTGGTCGCGCCGATTTGTGGTGCGTATCCTTTGCTTTCTGTCGCGTTTCATATGGCGCGCGGCGGTGAGGCGGGACCTATTGTATGGCTTGGGGTTTTGACGGTTGTCGTCGGAATTTCAATGGTCACCCGAGGCGAGGCCGAGGAGGCCGCGGGGCGTCGTCTACAAGCGGTTTTGTGGTCATTGCTCGCCGCCATTGGCTTTGCCTTCACATTCGGTTTCTCGCAATGGGCAGCGGAAATGGCGCCCGAAACGCCCGTGATTTGGATTGCACGGCTTATGGCTGTTGCTGCGGTTTCATTGGCCGTTTTGTTGCGCGGTAAATCCATCACGCCGATTTTCTCGATGTGGCGGACGGCTTTGCTGCTTGGGACACTGGATACAGTGGCCTTGATCGCTGTGGCGCATGCTGGTGGATTTCCCCATGCCGAATATGCGCCCGTGACCGCTTCGATGTTTGGAATTGTAACCGTTGTCCTCGCCTGGCGGTTCTTGAAGGAGGCAATGCGGCCGATCCAATGGATCGGAATTATGGCGGCTTTTAGCGGATTGGCTCTGCTCAGCCTCGTCTAATGCGCAACAAAAAACCCGCGCCTCTTGCAAGGGCGGGTTCCGTGTGAGGGGCCAAAAGCCACTCGGTATCTTATTTGGCACCGTCTGATGACGCCTCGCCGGTACATCCATGGTCGGAAGTCTCCGGACGATGCCGTTCTAGCCCCTCAGCGCCTTGCGGCAGCAGGTAGGGCTAAAAAAATTAGTCAACTGCCTTCAGATTATCAGCCGACATCTTGCCGCTCTTGCGATCAGCAACGAGTTCGTACGTGATCTTCTGACCTTCGCGAAGGTCGCGCATGCCAGCACGCTCTACAGCGCTGATGTGCACGAATGCGTCGGCTCCGCCGTTATCCGGCTGAATGAAGCCAAAGCCCTTGGTGGAGTTGAACCATTTTACAGTTCCAGTAGCCATCTTATATTCTCTTCCGAGTTCATGGTGGTGCAACCTGAGCCCCGCGGGCTAGGCCGTCGAATTTGCGTTTTCAGGAAAGAGAAATGTCGACCCGGGTAGAAAATTCTGCGCGAGTTCATGTCGTCTAGCCGTCCATCGACCCTCCTCTTATGCGGCATAAATGGCTTATTGGCAAGGATATTCGCCCTGTATTCCGCCAACACGGTTAAAATCCTTTGTTTTCAATCGTTAGGGGGCAAGCTTCTATATGCTCAATCTTCCAATTTGTGTCCGATATCCTTACGTTATGATGGCTTGACACTTCTGGAACGGAGCGTGACCAGACCATAAACAAGACTATGGCAGTGGAGGGCTGATCGTGATGGTACAATTCTCTAAAGTGGGAATTCTACGGCAAAATTAGATCCGGAATCGACTGAAATCTCAATTTTACCTTCGAGCTGTTCGACCAGCATGCGGATCAATTTAATGCCCGTTCGCTTACTCTGTTTAAATTCATCGAAGCCGATCCCATTGTCCGAAACGATCAATTGAGATGTCTTTCGGTGCGGGATGTGTTCGAGCGAAATCTTTATTTTGCCAACGCCATCGGGAAAGGCATGCATATACGCATTTGTCAGCAATT
>JAPJMW010000117.1 GCA_026461505.1 Beijerinckiaceae bacterium | reverse complement strand
CCACCATTTTGGAAATCAAAGACCCTTGAAGCGATGTCCGAGACCGAATGGGAAAGCATTTGCGACGGTTGTGGACGCTGCTGCTTAGTTAAACTCGAGGATGAGGATACGGGCGCCTATTACGCCACAGATGTTGCCTGTCGTCTTCTGGACACGGAAGCTTGCCGATGCAAAAATTATTCAGAGCGACAATCCCTCGTTCCCGATTGTGTAAGGCTTACACCCCATGAAGCCCGCACGATTGGCTGGCTGCCGCCGACATGTGGGTACCGTCTTTTAGCGGAAGGCAAGGATTTACCTTGGTGGCACCCGCTTGTTTCGGGAAGCCAGGAAACGGTAATCGAAGCCGGTGTATCCGTTAAAGGTCGGGTACATTGCCATGAAGACGAAATTGCCATGGAAGATTTCATCAACCGAATTAAACAATGGCCGCTAGCCTACCCAAAAAAAGCAAGAGCATTAAAGGGATCAGCCACTCCCACTGGTACGAAAGAAATCTAATGCCCCTCTTGCCATCGAGGTCATTTGTGTGCCGGAGAAATTTATTGAAGGTATCGAAGTTTATAGTTTTTATAATTGCGATGCTCTCAACCCCGGCAATGGCAATTGTAAAAGGTGCCGAGAGTCCCGATTTAGCAAAATACTCCGTCATGGTTCTCGACGACCGTGGTGAAATGTGCTCGGCGACAATTTTATCACAAACGGTTTTGTTGACTGCGGCTCACTGTGTTGCGCACGCATCAGATTGGCGGGTCCATTGGCGAGATGTGGACGGAAAGCCAATTCTTATTAAACCAAAATTAGTTACGGTTCACCCACTTTATGATCCGAGTGCTATTTCAAAAAGGCGGAAGTCAATTGACTTGGCATTAATTAAACTGTCCGACGCTTTACCAGATCGATTTGTGGCAATCGAGGTGTCGGATTTATCCGTCCTGCCTGCAGGCGAAATGGTGACTGTTGCAGGTTTTGGATTTTCGCAAGAGAAAAATAGAAAGACACTTGGGAAGATAAGGAGTGTTGATCTAAACGTTGTGCAGCCATATGGTGAAAGTAAATTTATTTTATGGCTCAGAGATGCTTTCTCTGGAGGCGCTGGCGGGTGTCAGGGGGATTCAGGCGGGCCAATTCTTTATAAAAATAAGCTAATTGCTGTGGTGTCTTGGTCATCTGGTGAAGGAAGATCGAATTGTGGGTACTATACACAAGGCGTTATTTTGCTTCCTGAACTTGATTGGATTAATCGCTTCATTCAGAACTCCAACTAAAAAATTGAGAATTTTCACCTAAGGCAGTGTGATTTCTCAGTTGGCTAAAAGTTATTCCAAGGCCATATTGAGATTATAAAAATTGTGTCTTGTTTTAAATAAAATTGAATGAATTCATCCAGCTTTTTATGAGTAAATTAATAATTTAATCCAATACTTGGCGTTGTCTAGGCGTATAATTTCGGTTGTAAGGCATCGTGCACTCCTAATTCATAGATCTTTTATTCTCAAATGAGGATGTAAAATTATGAATAGAAAAAAGCTAAAATCTATAGACGCCAAGCCTGTGGCCAGTCGAACAATATGTAATTCAAATATAGATGACCTGTCAGCTTTTTCACTAAAGATTAGCAAGAAAATTAAATCGTTAGACTATCAAATAGCTGAACTAGAGAATTTCATTTTATATCTGAAGGCCGAACAAAAAAGCTTAAATTTCAAAAATAAATAGGGCTACAAATTTTATTTTTCCTATTACAGACTTTGATAGAATATCACTATATTTCGCTATCTGATTTTTTTTGGTTTAAGTGATTTTTGAGGTCTGTTTGCTGGTTAAGATAACCGGAAATTGTTTCAGATATTTTTATCCAGACTTCGAAGCCTTCAATGTCACCACGATGTTTTAATTCGTCGGCATGTTTTTGTGCCTTGCGAACGGCAGAAGACCCGTAACGCTTTATAAGCATGCGGGAATAGATCTCAATTGAATCTTTTAAAGTGACCGGCATTTTCTACGAAACCCATTTGTCTATTTTGATAAACTTAGACGTATGACTTAACCGTCATAATTTGGAAGTTGGCAAGTGGTTGACATGTCCAATTTTGGTATTAATTTTGGATTTTGGGGCCCTTATGCCCTTAATTGGGTACCGTAAAATGTCCAAAAAAGATCAAAGCCCTGTAATTGTTAGTTTTGTTGGGCAAAAAGGCGGGGTAGGCAAGAGCGCGTTGGCTCGTCTTGTGGCCGTTGGAGCGGCGCATCGGGAACTCAACGTTTTGTTGGCTGATTTCGATCTTGAGCAACTTACGTGCGTTTCCTGGAATGCAAAACGCTTACAGTCCGGTATGCTTCCGGATATCGACGTGAGAGCATTCAAAAGCTTAAAGAAGTTAGCGGTTGCCGCGAAGGGATTTGATCTCGTTGTCGTTGATACGCGAGGTCTCGCGGATAATTTTACGACAGAGATCGTGGAAGAAAGTGACCTTATTTTCCTTCCTACTGGCGCATCTTTTGATGACCTTGATCCTACGCTCGCATTAGCCAAGGCTTTGAGAAAAAAAGGCACGCGGCGTAAAATTGTCTTGATTTTTTCAAAGATTGGGAAGTCTGAACGCCAGTTTTCAGTTGCCGCTGCATCAGTCGAAGAGGCCGGTCACGAAATTTTAGGTGAAACATGGCCTTACCGAGATGGATTTCAGGCTGACTTGGATGCCGGACGGGCAGGGCGTGAGGCTTGGAACCGTTACCTACGCGATGCGGCTATCGAACTGGAGAATGCTATTTTCGAAAGAATTGGTATCTAATTTTATAGGGCATCATTTTTAAATTTTCAGAGATATAAATTTTTTGTCAGTGATGGATCACTGTTGTTTTTGCAGTATCAAAAGTTAACTAGGCAGCAAGACGCAAGTCTTTAGAAATAAAACATATCCAAACACCATTCAACGGAGATGACATAGATATGACAATTATGGATTTTCGAGTGCTGATCGGATAAATATATTAATTTACTAAAGCGCCCAATTCATTAGGGTTTTGTTAACCGATTCCCTACGACGATCGGTTTGCAATTCAATGAAAGGGACGTCTGCAATGACCGCAACCCACGTGATTGAGTTCTCCGTTAGCGAAATTATGGCCGAAGCAGAAAACCGGTATGACGCGCTGGTTGATACAATTGTCGAGCAATTCGTTCCAGCAGTTGGTATTACGACGGGGACCTGTCCCGATGAACTTGCGGCAAGGCTTATGATAGAGCTTGCCTATCAGGTTGGTGCCACACATTCCTCTCAATCTATTCTCGCCTTACTTGCGGCCGTCACGGACGCCGCCCGCGCGGGACAAGAAGCCTCGGAGGGTTCTGACGAACAATCTGACGACCCAGACCAATTGCTTCTGGATCTTGAGTGTTCGCCCGTCAAACATTGATAAAGCGACACCATTCGAGTGTTTTAATTCGTGAACGCTTTATAGGGGCAAAACAAAGAGGCATACAAACCTCTTTGTTAACATTCCCATTACGATAATAATCCCGTTGTCATTAAGCCTTCACGCCGAATCGGCCCTATTGGTGCGGTGGTAATTCTGTCACATTCAATTAATGGAGGCGTAAATGACAATAGAGCGTAAGCCTAAAGTTCATCCGTTAGTGGCCGACCAGAATATTGATGCAAATAAGAAAATAGGCTTTCCGTCTATTTGGCGGTCGAAACATAACAAGACGACGCGCCCTAAAATTCTGCCCGTCAAAAAAACCTTTTTGGCAGGTATTTGGCCACCAACGGGACGGACCTCGTTGGAGCGATATGGATGTAAAATCAGAGACAGGGACGCAAGGATTGTGTTGGTAAAACACTGATGGATGTATATTTTTTTACCGGTTTACCGGCGAGTTTTGTTGCCGGTAAACCATTGCGTTTTCCACGAAAGTTTTTGATCTTTTGATAGTTAAATTTAGTGAAACGATCTGTTGGTAATCGCAGATTTTGGCCAGTAAACAATCTTTGCCGAAGGATGGCGGTATAAAACGCCCTCGACCAGATGACCGAGGTGGTTAAAGATCGAGCTTTTTACCACGCCATTTATGGGATCGCCGTATTTTGCATAGCCAAGCCGCAGTTCAAGAGGCATAGATGCGCAGTCAGCCATTTTATGGCTGTCTACGTCACCTACAATCTGCATTTTAACGATATCCATCGTGCGGCCTGCGTTCTAAGTTTGACTGCTTATTCCCATTTAGCAACTTGCATGCCAATGACACGGTCCATTGTTTATGGCTGGTCCTTTTTATTGCCCGAAACTCGAATAATTTGGATCAAAAGTCTTCATTTACTAAAAAATGATTGCGATCGCTAAATTGGCACATATTTTGCTAAAAACGAGCAAGATCGCACGGTAAGCAGAAGCGCTAACCTACGGGAGCCGCCGTGGCGATTTAGATCAAGGTCTATATGATGACGAAAGCGACCGATCGGCCCCCCTGTTAAGTACCACTCACGGACAGGGGGGTCTCGCCCTTTTGCATGAAGCCGAGTGAGCACAACTCTGCGAAGGTCTATAAATAGGTATCGAGTTCAGTTTCCGTGAGACCTATGGATTTTTTGGATCCAAAAATATTTCTGAGCATCCGATTGTCGTCGGGTTTGATGTATTGTCTGATCGCCGACAATTGCTCGTCCCACTGCATAAAATTCAGCCAATTAATTAGTTTTTTGTCGTCGATACTGTCAAATTCAGTAAAGTCTTCGTGGTCGTAGTAATTCAAACTTCCGCCCACCACCCAGGTTCCCTCGATGTCTTTCACCCGTTTTCCGTCAATCACCTCAGGCAATGTATAAATACCTTTGTCGGTATCATAAAAATTAGCTGCTTCAGCCAAAGGTTCGTAGCAGGCGGCGTAGGCCTTGTATTTCTTGAGGCTTCCTCTGCCTAAGCACAGATACTCGCACCACGTGCTGATTGTGGAGTTGATCTCTCTTTTGACGATGATTTTTGTACGCACGAAACCCTCCATTGTTTTAATGGCCGGAAAAACACGCATCGAATTTGATGACCTTAGGGTGGCGATTAATTGTGTCCGCCGTGTGAAAAATTAACCATGTTTATACTTTTTTAACCATAAATTTCTTTTGTCATATAGGTTTTACCGTCATCGAGTAGTAGTGCTCGTTGGTTATTTTCACTGATAAATTTTTGGAAGCTTGTATGCCGATGTCAATGCTGCCGTTTATCAATGCGTTTCGAGGCGGGCGTTATAATCCGTTCAAAGCGCCGTCGCGAGCCGATGGGAACGGATTGATGGTTCTTTTAGCCCTCGTGTGGGGTAAAATCGCCGTTGTCCTTTTGCTGTGGCTGTTATTTCTGCCATTTGTCGTAGTAGGTCACGCCGCGCTTATTTCAGTTGGCTTAGTTTTTTCACTATCCGCTTTCAATCACTTTCGGATGAGCCAATTGCTCAAGGTCTATAACGCGCCTCGGAATAGCGACTATTGTGCGGTCGATCTCTTATAGGGACTAAATCCCGTACCATGATCGATCTGTATACGTTCTTGTAGGTTTTATATCGCTTCCATTAGTCCCTAGGCTACCAGTAAGCGTAGTGGTCTAAAGGCCTCTACAGGTAGCGGTGGAAGACTACAAATCGGGCAAGAAATTCATCCCTAGGCAGCCAGCGGCACTCATGATCGAGGCTCTCTATGCTGATCCTACCCCAGCGACCGTGCATATTTACCCAAGCCTCGGGAGATGCTTCGTCTCCGTGATAGACAACAGCGAAGTCATTCCAGATAAAGAAATCCAGTTGGTTTTGGCTAAAAAGTTTCATAGCAGTGCAATCCAAGCGATAGTTGAGCGTCGGCCGTTGTCCACTTTTGCAAAAATAGATTTCAAGGTTGTGACAAATCTTTTTGGTAGGGTAACTGCCCATAAATTTTTTACGCTAATCAATTAAATCCTGTCACAAGGGTGTCTTGATCGTCCTGTTAACCCATCATCGGCAATTTAGTTTTAATTGCCAACAGGATTATCCTGTGTGTTCTCCCTAGACTTGAGCCACTCGAAAGGGTGGTTCTTTTTTATTTTAGTAAAATTATTAAGGCTAAAATTGGCATTAAATAATTCAATAATTTAAATTGTAGTGGGACACATTACTATCTTCTAATTTCCAACGCTTTTTTAATCACGTGTTCCACTAAATTTCGCCAATTAAAGCACCGCACTGAGCCTTCAAGCGGCGGCTAGAGGCTCTATATCTGAAACATCAATTTGTTCTTTAGCCCGAGCTAGATCCCACGCTCTTTGCAGGTTCATCCAATACTCGGCCGTTGTGCTGAAAACCTTGGCGAGCCGCATTGCTGTGTCGGCGGTTAAAGCTGTGTCACCCCGAACGAGACGTTCAATCCGCGTCCGCGGCACGTGTATATGCTTTGCAAGCGTATAGGAACTCAGTCCAAGAGGATTGAGGTAAAGCTCTTGAAGGACTTCTCCAGGATGTGACGGATGGCTAATCAGAGACATTTGCACTTCAACCTTCAATGATAATCAACAATTTCGACTTCAGTCGGCCCCTGGTCGGACCACTTAAAACAAATCCGCCACTGGTTATTGATACGCACGGAATATTGCCCCGCACGGTCACCCTTGAGTTCCTCTAGGTGGCTTCCAGGAGGAAACCGAAGGTCCTCGAGCTGAACAGCCGCATCTAGCGCCGACAGCATATGTCCGTCGTCGAATGATTTGGAACAGCCGCGCTAATTTTGGATCGGAGGTCATTGGCTCATGGGGTTTAAGTTATGCTGCTTGACGCTGATGGGTCAAGCGCCGGTTTGGGATGGCGTGCTGTTTGTTGCGTCTCCTTTCGGCCAGGATGGTTTCGCTGCGCCCGAAGTAGACGTCAGCAGGTGTCAGGTTGCCGATACTCTCGTGGTAGCGACGGCTGTTGTAGTGGTCGATGAAGGCGGCGATGGCGGCTTTAAGTTCCCCTTCGAAGAAGTAGTTTTCGAGCAGGATGCGGTTCTTCAGGGTCTGGTGCCAGCGCTCGATCTTT
>JAPJMW010000116.1 GCA_026461505.1 Beijerinckiaceae bacterium | reverse complement strand
GGGTCGCCGACCGAGAGAACAATGACATCCTCGCCGCGCGCCTGCGCATCTTTTCCGGCATTGTGGATATCCCACGCCCTCACCGAACCACCACCCAAATGCTCAACGCGCGCCGCAAACCGCATGATATTCCCTGTCTTTTCTGGCCTTTATATCGGGTTTTATCACAGACCAAGCTGCCTTTGATCCCCCAATATTCGACCAATCTCCTGTATGCGCGTTACAGATAGCGCTTGTTCGCGCGTCAAACTACTGAAATAGTTCTGTCATGGAAGCGGGGCGCGGGGCGCTATAGGCATCTCTGTTCCTGCTCCGGAATATCATCAGGGTCCGGCATCGGGCCCGAGGTAGACAGTCGGTTGCCATGATACCGATGACAGATAGGGATAGGAAAAGTCTGATGATGAAATTTATTGTTAGATCAGCAGCGGTTGCAGCTGTGGTTGTCGCGGCATCCTCCGCAATGGCCGTTGAAAAATTGAAGATCGGCATTAGCTCGGAGGCCTATCCACCGTTCAGCTCGCAAAACGCGACGAACCAGTGGGAAGGTTTCGAAATCGACCTTCTCGCCGCCCTTTGCAAAGAAATGAAGGTTGAGTGCAAGATTGTCAGCACCGCATGGGATGGCATCATTCCTGCGCTGAAGGCCAAGAAGATCGACGCGATTTTCTCCTCGATGTCGATCACCGCAGATCGCTCCAAGGTCATCGACTTCTCGGATAAATATTACAACACGCCTGCTGAAATCATTGGCAAGAAGGATGCGCCAGCGATTTCGACGGTTGCAAATCCTGATGGCAAGGGCGGCAAGATCGCAAACCCTGCTGATTTGAAGGGTAAGATTATTGGTGTCCAGACGGCCACAATTCACGCCGACTACGCCAATGCCTATCTGAAAGATGCGACCATCAAGGTTTATGATACGACCGATAATCACAATGCCGATCTCGTCGCAGGCCGCGTCGATTATGCCTTGGAAGATTCGATCGTTGCAGACGAATTCTTGAAGACCCCGGCCGCTAAAGATCTTGGCGTTAAGCTGATTGTTCCGAATGATCCACTCTTCGGCACAGGCGTTGGCGTCGGTATCCGCAAGGGCGACAAGCTGAAGGATCGTTTCAACGATGCGATCAAGGCCGTCCGCGCTTCGGGCGAATATGATGCGATTGCCAAGCGCTACTTCACTTTCAACGTCTATGGCGATTGATTGATCCTTGACCCCTTCTCCCCTTGCGGGAGAAGGTGGTCGCGGAGCGACCGGATGAGGGGCTGCTGGCCGATCATTAGCCCCTTACCCGACCCCCATTCGGGGGCCACCCTCTCCCGCAAGAGGAGAGGGACTTATAACCCAGTAACGCCCTAAAAAATCACACCGCCCATGGAAACAACCTCCTCCCTCTTGGCGCTTATGAGCTTCGGCCATGATGGCTGGGGTGCGCGTTTTCTTGACGGGATTGTTGTGACGGTTGAAGTGTCGCTCTCGGCATATGCGGTATCGCTTGTGTTCGGGCTGCTCGGTGCCGGTGCCAAGCTCAGCCCCTATAAATGGCTGAGATCCATTGCTGACGTGTATACCACCTTGGTGCGCGCTCTACCCGAATTGCTCTTGCTCCTTCTCGTTTATTATTCCGGCGCGGATGCGATCAAATTCCTCCTCTCCTTCTTGGGCGATGATTACGAGGATGTTGAGGTTGATCCCTTCGCCGCAGCTGTCATGGCTTTGGGCTTCATCGGCGGCGCCTATATGACGGAAGTCATGCGCGGCGCCATTCAATCAATCCCTGTTGGACAGATTGAAGCGGCAAAAGCCTGCGGCATGTCGCCTTTGTTGCGCGTGCGCCGTATCATCTTGCCGCAAATGTTACGCTTTGCCTTGCCGGGCATGAGCAATCTCTGGCTCAATGCCACAAAAGATTCCTCGCTCATCAGCGTCTTGGGCAGCTTTCAAGATATTTTGTTTATGGGCTATCGCGCCGCGTCCACCACCAAACATTATTCGTATTTTTATACGATGACGGCCTTGTGCTTTCTGATCATCACTCTGGTTTCGATGGCCGGAATTCGCCTTCTCGAAGCCCGCGTGAATCGCGGTTACAAATGAGGGGAGGGCATCACCATGGATGAGTCGCTGACCTTCCTTCTCTCGATCTTTCCGAGGCTTCTTGCAGCTGTTCCTCTGACCTTGGCACTTACCGCCATATCGGGTGTGATCGGTAATGCACTAGCGGTTCCCGTAGCGCTTGCGCGCCTGTCCCCCAACCCTTTGCTATGGATGCCGAGCGCGTTCTATATTCTCTTGATGCGCGGCACGCCGCTCTTGGTGCAAACCTATTTAATCTATTACGGCCTTGGCGAGATTTTACCGGGCAGCTTCATTCAGCAAACCTTTTTATGGGAATATCTTAAAGACGGTTTCTGGTATGCCGTTTTTGCGTTCTCTTTAAACACGGCAGGCTACACGGGCGAAATTTTACGCGGCGCTATGTCGGCGGTGCCGCGCGGTGAAATAGAAGCGGCAAAGGCCTATGGCATGTCGAGCAGGCAGATTTTGTGGCGCGTCACGCTGCCACGCGCCATTCAGATTTGCTTGCCGGCCATGAGCGGTGAAACCATCCTTCTGTTAAAGGCAACCTCGCTTGCCTCCCTCATCACCGTTTGGGATGTGATGGGAACCGCCCGACAAATTCAAAAAGAATCCTATCGCATTTATGAGCCGCTGATTGCTGCGGGCATCATCTACATCGTGACGGTTTTCATTTTGACCCGTTTGTTAAATTGGTTGGAGCGCCGCATCAACCAGCATCGCGCCGCTCCTCAATCTGCGTAAAGGAATTCAATTCAATGGATACGACGCTTAAGGTTGAGGATTTACACAAACGCTTTGGCGATGCCGAGGTGCTGAAAGGCGTTTCGCTTTCGGCCAATACAGGCGATGTGATTGCCATGATCGGCTCGAGTGGTTCGGGCAAATCGACTTTGCTTCGCTGCATCAATTTACTGGAGACGCCTAATTCAGGCCGCGTCTATGTCAATGGCGAATTGATCCGCATGAAGGCCATGCCCGATGGCACCGCCAAGCCTGAAGATCAAAAGCAGGTCGAACGCATTCGTTCAAAACTCGCGATGGTCTTTCAGAATTTTAATCTCTGGTCACATCGCACGATTTTGGAAAATGTCATTGAAGCACCTGTCCATGTGTTAGGCGTGCCGAAAAAAGAAGCGATCGAAAAGGCCGAGGCGTTGCTGGCCAAAGTTGGCATTGCCGATAAGCGCAATTTCTACCCCAATCACCTGTCCGGCGGGCAACAGCAGCGCGCCGCCATTGCTCGTGCTTTGGCGATGGATCCGAGCGTGCTGCTCTTTGACGAGCCGACCTCCGCGCTCGATCCGGAATTGGTCGGCGAGGTCTTGCAGGTCATGCGCAAGCTTGCCGAGGAAGGGCGCACAATGTTGGTCGTGACCCACGAAATGGGTTTTGCGCGCGATGTCGCCAGCCAGATCGTATTTTTGCACAAAGGCCAGATCGAGGAACAGGGCACGCCATCCGAGGTCATCGGCCACCCTAAATCCGAGCGTCTGAAGCAGTTTTTGAGCTCGACGCGGCATTAGGCGCCTGTTTTCTCCAATCTCAAAGATTTCAGTCGACGCCTTTTGAATTCCTTATTAATTTAAGCGCCAACAGAGATAAGCCCTTGGCCGGTGCGCCAGTTGAGAGAAGGAAAATCCCGATGGCCCACGTCATTTCCGTCCAGAACGTCAAAGGTGGCTGCGGCAAAACAACCACCGCCATCCATCTGGCAGCCGCCCTGACCGATATGGGCTATGCGGTAGCGTTAGCCGATGGCGACCCGCAGAAAAGCGCACTGAGCTGGATCGAGCGGCGCCCTGCGAAGTGTGCCGCCATTGAGGGATTGGATTTTACCGATTTGAACCTCGACGAGTTACGCGCGTTGAAAAAACGCAAAACGCTTGATTACGTGATTGTCGATGGCCGCGCTGCCGTTCGTGGCGCGCCTTTGACGGATTTCATTAAAATCAGCGATGTGATCCTCGTGCCGATCGTCGGCTTGCCGCTCGACATCGAAGCCAGTATCGATTTCTTGGAAAAATTATGGGAATACCGCAAGGTTGAGAAGGGCGATGCGCAAGTGGCCGTCGTTCTCAACAAGACACGCAATTCAGGCAAAATTGCCGAACGCATCGAAGTGTTGAGCGAAACGCTCGATGTCGAAATCGCAGCCTATGTTCCAGAGCGCTCCGGCATGCAAAACCCGATTGAATTTGGCATGACGGTCTTTGATCAACAACGCGTAACCAATTATGCCGTTCGCGAACCCTTTATCGAGCTGGCAGAATATGTCGTTGCGATTACGGAATAAGCCGCCTTTTAGGCGGAACACGCGATGAGTTCAAAGACGCAGGGCTATGTTTTTGCTATCCTCGCTATAACAATTTTCTCCCTTCAAGACGCCATTTCAAAACATCTTGCTCAGGATTATCCGCCCGTCTTTATCGCGATGATCCGGTATTGGGCGTATGGCCTTTTTGTATCCGCTGTTGTAGTGCGTAAAACGGCTTGGCTGGTCAGCGCTTACACAGTCTAAACGCCCGATTTTGCAAATTATCAGAAGCGCCTTGTTGGCCTTGCAAGTTATTCTGGCCATCACCTGTTTTAGCCTGATCGGCTTGGCCCATGCGCAAGCCATTTTCGCGGGCACGCCGCTTGTTGTAGCGCTTTTATCGATTTTATTTTTAAAAGAAAAAGTCGATCTCAGCCGCTGGCTGGCAATTATTGCAGGTCTTGTTGGCGTGATGGTTATTTTGCGACCACAAGGTGATTTTCTAGATTTTAAAATGCTGCTTGCAGTCGCTGGTACGGTCATGTTTGCGGTCTATGCGATCCTTACACGCTTCGTCAGCCGTCACGATACCTCCGAAACCACATTCATTTTTACGGGCTTCATTGGCGCAATAACGCTAACGATGATCGGTCCATTTTTTTGGACCGATATTCACGGCACGGGCTATTTTTGGTTGGCGGTTGTTTGCTGCACAAGCATTTCAAGCCATTACTTTCTAATCCGGGCCTATAGCCTCTTGGATGCTTCGGCTGTTCAGCCTTTATCCTATATGGGGCTTGTTTATGCCTCCCTGATCGGGACGGCCTTATTTAATGAGAAGCTTGATTGGCCGATCCTTTTAGGCGCGTCGATTGTTGTAGGCGCAGGCCTACTTTATCTCATGCGTGAGCATGCCGCATCCAAAGGGCGTGTTATCGAGAGCGCTTAAGCCATCGCTTACGCAGCAAAAGTACGGCGGGCGCGGAAGGCTTCTAGCGGTAACGGAGGCAATTGGCCAAATCGGGCGAGGAAATCCTCCCGTGACATCCAGCCACTCGCAAAGGCGATGCTTTCGACGCTGATACGTCCCCAATGGCCGTGAATATTCACCCAGGCTTCGGGTGTCTTTTCATCCCGGCCGTCATAGATGACCGGAAAATCCTTCCAGACAAAGAAATCCAGATGATCAATCGCCAGATTCAACATTACTTTATCCGCCCCATAAGAAGTATGGCTGGCGGTGTACTGGTGATTCACGACAGATTTTTATAAATCGGTCCAATCGGTCTGTTAGGCCGTCGGGCCGATCGCTATCTCAGAGCAGCAAAGAGGTGTGCATGCCTCGGAAGGCTTCCAAAAGCAAAAGCGCTTTTTCAGCGTCAAGCTTTGTAAGATCGAGATCTTTATCCGTTTGAAAAAACCCGCGCACTATGGCGGAAGTTGATTTCGGATCGGCTATTTCCATGCTCCAATCTTCAAAGAGACGCTCTGTGGCCGTGTTATCTTTAAAGATAATGGTCGGGTTCACGTGCCTGAAATCATCTTGAATCCGTGCAAAAGTCGCTTCAACGACGGCTTCATCGCCTTCCAGCAACTGCAAAAATGTTCCGCTGGAATAATAGAGGAATCCGGTCACGTGGTCTTTTTGGTTCCGGGCGCGGCTATGGGCAACCAACCGCTTGAGATCCGCATCACTTAAAGGACGAAATTCTCGACTTGTGTAGATAAGCTGTAACACGGGTACCTCTAACCAATAACATCTTTTACGGGCATGGCTTCGTAAAGGCTTTTCTCCAATGACTACGGCCCACTATGCATTTTGGATTTATCAGTGCCTAAAAGCCCGATCGTCAATAGGTCTCGCTTCTGCCGTTAGGTTCGAAACAGACAAGGGTAAAACGTTATTTCGCCGAACCGCTTCAATCGAAGCTGATATATATCGGCGTTCCTATCCTGCCAAAATCGGGAAAGTGACGCCAATTGCCCACGCAAAGGCAAGGGCATGGGCGATGCCCGCGACCAGCGGATCGCCCGTGCGCCTATAAATCCACGAACTGAAAAGCCCGAAGATCAGGAAGAAAAGCAAGATCACGGGTATGATGATTATCAGAAAAAACAGGCGTTCGAAATCAAGCGCCGTCGCTATGCCGAGCGATATAAGAAAGATGAGTTTACTCAGCGCATAGGCGCCGCGTGCTGAATCTTTTCCGCGCGTGAGCCATTCATCGCTCAAGAAATAACACAAAGTGCCGATCATCATCGCTAGCACAATCGGCATACGATTAAGCGCGGGCACAAAATTCGTAAAATAATGATCGAGCGGCCAAAACAAGGCCAAGGCCTCATAGGCCACAACCAACATCACCGCCGCCAGCAGCCGATGAAGGGCACGGCCCTGAATGGTAAAAAGGGAAATTGGCCGTACGATGAACACCAATACTGCCAGCGTGACTAATCCATAAACAGCAAAATGCATGGCAAGGTAATCGGCCACGAGCACAGGTAAAAAATGGGTTGGAACAAAACGCAATAACAGTGGCGTGATCAAAGCGGGCAACACCATCGGAACCCATAGTCGACGCCAGTTGAGGCCTGCACCTATTGGCTCTTGTGTCACTTGTGGAAGCGATTGGGATGCTCGCCACGCCAGCAGTACCGAACCTGTAATCAAGAATGCAATCCAAGGTCCCCGCGCGTCTAGCTGAAGGGGCGCATTCCGCTTTATCGCCAAACAGGCATCGAGCCATTCAACGGCTGCCCTTAGGCTTTCAAGCGCAAAGAGCACACTCACATGCTCGGTATGGGGAATGAAAACGGCTTCTCGTGCGGTACCCTTTAACGGATCGCCATACAACATTGAGGCTTCAGCATGGCGCGGAGAGGTCGCCAGTGAAACGGCTCTTAACGCCTCGTCTTTCAACATGCCTTCCCAATCACCGACAATCACGAGAAGATTTTGCGGTGATGTGGCTGTCACAACAGGTGAGAACATCGACACCGCAATGGTTGCTGCGATGTCGGGCGATTTCTGAGCAAACCTTACAACGATATCGGACGCCATCGAATGTCCGAGCACGGCCAAACGTCCATCACCCACAAGTCGCGCATAGGCGGAAACCTTTTCGAGTTCGGCGAGCAAGGTTTCGGTCACACCCGTTTCTTCCGTTATGCTTCCTGTCAGCGGTGAAGGATTGCGCCCATGGCCTGCAAAATCAAATGTCACCGCGATATAGCCATTGCGCGCAAGTGCGATTGCAAAAGACTGCATCAATTGTTGCGAGCCCGCAAAGCCATGCGCAATCACAACGACAGGCGCCGCGATATGCTCTTGCTTCTCGAATATACGGGCAGGGATGGTTCCAATATCGACATCTCGTATCACGATGCCATCGGTCGCTTTATTAAGCTGAAAAACGGACAGCCCAATCGCGAGACAAGCAAATACGACGATGAGAAGCGAGAAAATCCGGCGCATTACATTCATCGTGTCTTGGAATCGATGGCGCGTTCACCCTCTTCGGGCTTAAGCCCGTAAGGCTCAACCAGTTTCCACACATGCGGCGGCACCATATTTTTCATTTTGCGCGGCATCTGGCGGCGAAGATGGAGGATTGTTTCAATCGCTTTCATCTCCACCCGCGCCCGTGCAAATTCAAGCCCGCGTGGGCCGATCTTTGGCATCAGCCATCCCACAATCGGGCGAAGCCAATCGGGCATTTTGCGCAAGGGCAATCCGCCTGCTGCGCGTTCGACATTCGCCATAAAGCCTGTCACAGCACCTTTGCGCTTTCCGGCATTGCCTGGTGCAGAAAGACGCACCTCATTGCCTAGAAGATTTAAAAGCTCTTCGCCGCGTTCATTGCGCACCAATAACCATTGCTCGCCTTGTCCCCCCATATAGCCAACCGTAATATCGGCGAGCACATTGGTGTAATCGACACAGGTGCGGCAGGTCAGCGGAAAAAAGTCGGGCGGCAGCGTTGAGAGTGGTAATTGTAAAAATGGAATGGCTTTGATGCGCCCATCGTTGAAACGCAGCTCGACATGATAATCAGCACGAAATTCGAGATAGGTAATGGTGTCGGGATCATCCGATAGAAGATTCAAAAAATCATGAAAATTCGCGGTTGTCGTATTGTCCGAGCAGGGCGTCCCAATCACATATAGCCGCTCAAAACCCAATTCCTTTTCAAGCGCCCGTAGCGCATAAATCTGGCAGGGGATTCCGATAATCGCTAACCGCTTAAATCCTTGTTGGATGGCAGGCTCCAGCAAAGCGAGCAGTGGCGCATATCCCATCCGCATGCCGCGGCATTGCGCCATGTCTTCTGCTTTGGTGACGAGTACCGGTACCGGACGCCATTTGTCCGTTGGGTCCGGCGCCATGGTTAGTACGGCGTCAACGGCACCTTCTTCGAGCAAGCGTTCTGCCAATCGTGTTGTGATGCCTGTCCATTGCGCCTCAGGCAACGGCTTTGCAAGCGAGGCGCGTACCATCCGCTTAAAGGGGCCAAAGAAAAGCTCATCAGAGCGATCAGGGTCACGCGCTCGGCCGTGCACTTCTGTTTCAAGGGCGGCGTAATCGGGCGCAATAAATTGGCAGGCCTTACCGCATCGTTCTGGCTCGCTTGAGCGGGAGATGCCGCAATCGGTGCAAAGGGCCCGGTGCGGCATGGGCACAAATTGCGGCGATCGATCTAAACCAGACATGACAATACCAACATTCCATCATGAGCTTAACCGCTCACGATTGGTATTCTGCATTGAAACCAATTTGGGTAAAGGTGAATCTGATCTTTATTCCTATATTCGCGCCGTTTTGGTTCAAGCTCGTAATCCATCCTATCGCCGAGGTTATCCGGATAAATGCGAGGTGCGGCGTAAAATAACGGACTTCAGAAGGACGTTAGAGCGGGCAATTACGCATTTCATTTTTCACCATAGGCCTTCACACTCAGCGTTTATTGGCAAATTGCTACAGGTCTGGAGAAATATCTATGCCGAAGCCCCATCAAGCTCCGGGCGCGGGATCCCATGAAATTCGTAAAGCATTGAGTTTTTTGTGGTCGCTGCTTGGGGGCATTGCCATCGTATCGGGCTTTATCAATCTTCTCTATCTCACCGGCCCGCTCTTTATGCTTCAGGTGTATGACCGTGTGCTTGCGTCCCATTCAGTGCCAACGCTTATCGCCTTATCCGTTGGTGGTCTCTTTCTCTATTGTATCCAAGGCGTGCTGGATTATATCCGTGGCCTTGTTGTTAGCCGTGCAGGCACGGATTTTCACGAAAGTCTTAGCTCACGTTTGTTTCAAGTTATCGCGGCCTTGCCTATGACGGCGGCACGCGGTGCGGTGGATGGCATGCAAGCCATGCGGGATCTCGATGCCGTGCGCGCTTTCATTTCGGGCTCCGGTCCAGCGGCCTTTCTCGATTTACCATGGATGCCCGTCTATCTTTTACTGATTTATCTTCTCAATCCGCTTCTCGCTTATGTCACCGTCATTGGTGCTGTTTTTCTCGCGCTCCTGACCATTGGCGCTGATGCGGTAACGGTTCGGCTCAACAGTGAGGCGGCGCAGGCCAATTCACGCCGGTCACTTTTGGCCGAAGCCGGACATCGCAATGCTGAAATCGTCAAGGCGATGGGCATAGGAAAACGGCTTGGCGCGGCTTTTTCGGATGCAAATGCCGCCTATCTTTCCAATCAGCAAGCCATGACAGATAAATCGAACGGGCTCTCGACGCTTACGCGTATTTTCCGATTGATCATGCAGTCTGGTATTTTGGCTATGGGAGCCTATAGCGTGTTGCGCGGTGATATGTCGGCGGGCGTCATTATCGCAGCCTCGATTACATCGACACGGGCGCTCGCACCGCTTGAAGGCGTTATCGCCCATTGGAAAGGCTTTGTCGCAGCGAGAAAGGGCATTGAGCGGTTAGAGTTCTTCTTTAGCCGCGTTCCCGTTCACGCTAAAACCATGGCGCTACCCGCGCCTAAGCACCATTTGTCGGTATCGGGGCTTTATGTCGGCCCGCCAGGTATCGATGCCGCTATTCTTAAAAACATCTCGTTAGACGTTGAAGCAGGCCAAGCGCTTGGCGTTATCGGCGCAAGTGCCGCAGGCAAATCGACCTTGGCACGCGCCATTGCGGGTGTGTGGACTCCCTTGGCTGGCGATATCAGGCTTGATGGCGCCCGCCTTGAGCAATGGGACGACGAGGAGTGTGGCCGCTTCACCGGTTATCTTCCCCAAGATGTCGAATTGTTCGAAGGGACGATTGCACAAAACATTGCACGGTTCGATCCGGATGCCACTCCACAAATGATCATTGATGCAGCAACAACGGCCAATGTTCATATGATGATCATTGGCATGGATAAGGGCTATGAAACGGTCATCGGCGAGAATGGTGCCATTCTGTCCGCCGGACAAAGACAACGCATTGGGCTTGCACGTGCGCTTTATGGCAATCCGTTTTTAGTGGTGTTGGATGAGCCAAATTCCAATCTCGATGCGGACGGCGAGGCAGCTCTTTCTGCTGCGATACTATCGATCAAACAACGCGGTTGCATTGTTGTTCTCATCGCCCATCGATCAAGCGCGATTGCCAATGTTGATTTGATTGCCGTTATCGAAACTGGAAAATTACGCGCCTTCGGACCGAAAGATGACATTTTGCGATCCCTTAGAAATGAGCAGCAGAATGCCCCACAAAACCCTGTCAGCGTTAAATTGGCGACCATAAAATCATGACTGAAATTCCCAATGGCTTTAACGACCCCGGTCATCGTTCGTTAATAACGGCTATCCCTGGCTCATCGCTTCGATTGAGAGGAAATAGACGTTCGGCGCGTCGTTTGTTGTTTGCTTCCTTTATCGTTATCGCGCTTCTTTTTGGCGGATTTTTTGTTTGGGCGGCGGTTTCCGATATTTCCGGTGCGGTTGTTGCATCGGGAACGGTGAAGGTTGAATCAAGTGTCAAGAAAGTTCAAAATCTGACGGGTGGTATTATCAAAGAAATTCACGTTAAAGAGGGTGATAGCGTATCGACAGGTGACACCTTGATAAGGCTTGATCCTAAAGCTGCACAATCTGAACTAGGTATCATCAGTGATCAATTAAATACCATGGTCGCGCGTCACGCCCGTCTCGTGGCAGAGCGCGATGGGAAGCTCTTTGATCCATCCAATTTGGTATTGGATGAAAATCCAAACGGAATTGAAGTATCCCTCATCCGTCATGGTGAGGCCGAACTTTTCACCGCTCGGCATAATGCCTTAAAAGGTCAAAAAAGTGTTTTAAGTGAACGTAAAGTTCAATTTGAAAATCAGATTGAAGGGGATCATGCGCAGCTTGAAACCAAACAAAAAGAACTTGAACTCATTGGCTTGGAATTAAAAGGCGTTGAAAGTCTTTATGCCGCTAATCTTGCATCGGTTCAGCGCGTTATGCCGCTTCGCCGGGAGCAGGCTCGATCACAAGGTGATATTCAAGTGCTAAAGGCACAAATAGCGGAACTTCGTGGAAAAATTGATGAAGTGACGTTGCAAATTGCAAGTCTGGATGAAGAGCGCCTTTCGGAAGTTAATCGCGATCTTCAAGATCTGGAACCTAAAATGGCCGAGCTTTTTCATCGCAAAACAATAGCCCAAGAAACCTTGAAGCGCCTTGAAATTGTTGCATCCGTTTCAGGCGTAGTGACACAGCTTAATGTCCACACGATTGGAGGGGTTATTCAACCGGGTGAAACCTTGATGCAGATTGTGCCGGGCAATGAACCTCTGACGATTGAAGCTTTGGTCCCGCCCAATGATATTGATCAAGTACGGGTTGGCGGGCGTGCGCGTTTAAGATTAACCGCCTTTAACCGTCGGGTGACCCCCGAATTGATCGGCACCATTTCAATGGTCGCTGCCGATGCCGTGCGCGATGAGCGATCAGGGTTAAGCAGCTTCGCGATTAAGATAGCGGTTCCCGATTCTGAATTTGCCAAACTCTCGGAAGGGGCCGTCTTGCCCGGCATGGTAGCCGAGGTGTATGTAGAGACGGCAACGCGCTCAGTTTTATCCTATTTGCTGAAGCCAGCGACCGATCAATTCGCCAAAGTGTTTCGCGAAAAATAGTCCTTCATCTTCGGATTCGATTATAAATGTGTTTAGCTGAAGCGCAGGTCTTTATAGGCGTCACGCAATAGGTTTTTCTGCACTTTACCCATCGTATTGCGCGGCAGCTCATCAACAAAAAACATTTGCTTTGGCAATTTGAAACGGGCGAGGCGCCCATCAAGTCCTGCCATCACTTGTTGTTCGTCGATGGTCGCATTTTTCTCGCGCACAATAACGGCGACAACCCCTTCGCCGAAATCAGGATGGGGTAGGCCGATGACGGCGCTTTCAATGACACCCGTAAGTGCGTCAATTTCTTCTTCGACTTCTTTCGGATAAATATTTAATCCACCCGAAATGATGAGATCCTTGCCGCGTCCGACAATACTCAAATAGCCACGCTCGTCGAATTGTCCGAGATCGCCTGTGATAAAAAATCCATCGTCACGGAACTCGGCTTTCGTTTTTTCTGGCATATTCCAATAGCCCTTGAATACATTCGGGCCTTTCACTTCGATCATGCCGATGTCACCCTGCGGCACTGGCTTTCCTGTTTCAGGGTCTACAACCCGTGCTTCAACGCCGGGTAATGCCATCCCAACCGTTCCCGGTACCCGGTCCCCATCATAAGGGTTTGACGTGTTCATATTGGTTTCCGTCATGCCATAGCGTTCAAGGATTGCGTGTCCTGTGCGCTTGCTCCAATCACGATGCGTCTCGGCCAGAAGCGGAGCCGAGCCGGAAATAAACAAACGCATTTTCGCAGTGGTTTCGGCATTAAGTCCGGCCTCATCGAGGAGCCGAGTATAGAAGGTTGGTACCCCCATCAAAACGCTCGCTCGGTCCATATATGAAAGCACGAGCTTGGCATCGAATTTGGGAAGGAAGATCAGCGATGATCCCGCCAACAAGGTTACATTCGTTGCAACAAAAAGGCCGTGGGTATGAAATACAGGTAGCGCGTGAATAAGCACATCCTGCGGGCTAAACCGCCACGTCTCGACAAGCGCAAGCGCGTTTGAGGCAAGGTTATCATGGCTTAACATCGCGCCTTTGGAGCGGCCCGTTGTACCTGAGGTGTAGAGAATAGCGGCAAGATCATCAGGCCCCCGCGCGACATCGTGAAACTCACCTGATGCATTCATCACTCTCTCATAAAGCGATCTGGAAGCATCACGGCCATGGGTTTCAAGCTGTGCGTGGTGACGGTTCGCAATCTCCGACAATCCGTCGCGCGCGTGCGGATCACAAATGACAAGCGATGCGCCGGAATCGGAAATGAAATATTCAAGCTCATTGAGTGTGTAGCCGGTATTCAATGGCAAAAAGACGGCGCCTATCCGCACGCAAGCAAGATAGATAAAAATCACCGCAGGCGATTTCTCAAGCTGAACCGCAACCCGATCGCCGGGTCTGATGTTTAAGCCTATTAGCGCGTTCGCATAGCGTCCGGTTTCGGCAAGCAGCGCGCCATAGGTCATCGTCGCGCCATCGGGCGTTTCCATAAACAGACGGTCCGGATCGACGATTCTCGAACGGATGAAATCGAAAAGATGATTAGCCATTGGCGCTTTCCTCAGCAGTCTGGCCGAATTCATCCGGCCTGTTCATGGATGCATATCCTAACTGCACAAGAGATCAAATTTCTATATAAGGCCGTCCCATGACCTATGATTTTATCATTATCGGTGCGGGTGCTGCAGGCATCGCCGCGGCAAGAACGGCGCAGGCCTGTGGCAAAACGGCTTTAGTGCTCGAGGCGCGCCAGCGCGTGGGCGGTCGTGCCTTCACCGATTCCTCGCTTGGCATCCCCTATGATGCGGGTGCGGCCTATATCCATTTTTCCGATCGAAACCCTTGGGTCCGCGAGGCTAGACGCCTTGGCATCGAAACGCGGCTCTGGCGCGGCTGGACGCATCATGAGCCATGGTCGGGCGGCGCGCCGATCTCGGCCGAGGACCGTGAGCGCCGTATGGAAGGCTATGGCCGGTTCTGGGAGCATATCGAGACCTTGGACGATGATATTCCCGATATTTCGCTTGAGGCGGCCGCTGCGGGCCTTGATCCTTGGTCGCGCGGCACCGTCTCCAATTTCGCCCGCTTGGGCTTGGGCGAGGAACCTTCGCGTCTGTCGCTTTATGACTATCTCGGCGAGTGGGACGGCCCCGACCGGATCGTGCCCGATGGCTATGGCACGCTGGTGGCCGCCGCCGCCCGCGATTTGCCGATCCACTTGGGGGCCACGGTCAAGCGCATCACAGCGCGCGGCCAAGGCTTTGATGTCGAGACGGGGCAGGGCACCGTGCAAGCCCGCGCGGTCATCGTTACCGTATCGGTCGGCGTTTTAAAGGCCGGACACATCGCATTCGAGCCGGGCTTGTCCTTGCCCATCCTGCGCGCACTTGATGGCATGGCGATGGGCGCCTTGACCAAGGTTGCCATGGCCTTTGACGGGGAGCGCTTTGGGCTTCAGTCGGGCGACGATAAAATCCTGCTCGATGCCCCTGGCGGTTCCATGACGTTCGAAGTCTGGCCCTATGATCGCAACATCGTCATCGCCGTTACAGGCGCGGACGCGGGCCGCGCTTTATGCGCTCAAGGCGAGGCACGGGCCATCGAAACCGCCGCCACGCTCTTCTCCTCCATTGTCGGGCAAGATGTGCGCCGTCACCTCGTTGGCGGCCGCTTAGCAGGCTGGTGGACCGATCCCTATTCGGAAGGCGGCTACGCCTATGTCACACCCGGCGCGTCGGACGCCCGCGCGGCGCTGATGGAGACGGGGATTGAAGGATTATATCTAGCGGGCGAAGCGACCGCGGGCGGCCGTTTTGGGGCATGCATGACGGTGGCAGGGGCAAGCTATGCGGGCTGGGATGCGGTCAAACGCGCTATCGCTAAGATGCGTTAAGCGCGCTTTTTGGTTTTCACGTCAAAGGCCGACAGCGCCATATCGCGCGCAAACATCGCCTCTTCATGCGATATCACAGGGGCCTTAGGCTTTACCGCAGATGTGATCGAAACACTATTGGCCGGGCGAAGCCGGTTGGCTTCTTCAGCATAAAGCCGCACGAGTTCCGTCAAGCGATGGACCTCGTTTTCCAAAAATGTGACATGTTCGTCTCTGCTCATGGGAGCAACATCGCAAGTAAAGCTTAATAAAGCGTTCGCGTTTGATTAAACTTTGACGATCTTGCCCGGATTCATGATGTTAAGCGGATCAAGCGCCCGTTTGATTGCGCGCATTGCATCCAGCGTTGCTGCGGGGTGTTCATCGAGCAGATATTTCATCTTCTCTTGTCCCACGCCATGCTCGCCCGTGCAGGTGCCTTCCATCGCCAAAGAACGCTCGACCAACCGATGCAGAAACGCACGGCATTTTTCAATTTCAGCCGCGTCATCCATGTCGCACAATAGCGTTAGATGAAAATTGCCATCCCCCACATGGCCTACAATCGGCGCCACAAGCCCTGTGGCTTTGATGTCTTCCTGCGTCGCGACAACACATTCCGCCAATCGCGAGATCGGCACGCACACATCGGTAGCAATTACTTTACAACCGGGCCGAAGCGCCAAAGCCGACCAATAGGCATCGTGCCTAGCCTGCCAAAGGCGGGAGCGCTCTTCCGCCTTTGTCGCCCAATCGAAGGGTCCACCGCCCAAATCGGCTGCGATCTCGCCAAAGCGTTTTGCCTGTTCTTCAACGCTTTGTTCCGTGCCGTGAAACTCCACAAACAGCATCGGGATTTCTTGCAACCCCAAATTCGAATGCATGTTGAAGGCCTTCACCTGAAGCTCATCGGCAAGCTCAATCCGCGCAACGGGAATACCGGATTGGATCGTAAGAATTGTCGCATCGCACGCGTCTTTGACGCTCGGAAATGGGCAAATCCCCGCCGATATGGCTTCCGGAATCCCCGCTAATTTCAACGTGATCTCGGTGATGATCCCGAGCGTTCCCTCCGCCCCAACCATAAGGCGCGTCAGATCATATCCGGCGGAGGATTTTTTCGCCCGCCTTGCGGTGGTCATAACCTCACCATTCGGCAGCACAACCTTAAGCGACAGCACATTGTCCTTCATCGTGCCATAGCGCACGGCATTGGTGCCCGAGGCGCGGGTCGACACCATGCCGCCAAGTGAGGCATCGGCGCCGGGGTCGATCGGGAAAAACAATCCTGTATCGCGCAATTGCTCGTTGAGCGTCTTACGCGTAATTCCGGGCTGGATCACACAATCCAAATCTTCCGCGTGAACCTCAAGCAGCCTGTTCATCCGGCTTGTGTCGACGGATACGCCACCCCAGGGCGCATTCACATGGCCTTCAAAAGAAGTCCCCGTTCCGAACGGAATCACCGGAACGCGATACCGGCTGCAGAGCTTAACAATATCGGCTATTTCTTCCGTCGTATCCGGAAAAACCACAATATCGGGAATCTGTGCCGCAACCCAAGTCAGGGAATTGGCATGCGTTTGCCGTATACCAGGAGTGACGGTTGCGCGCTCACCAAAACGGGACGTCAATTCCGTCAAGACGGCGTTAAGGTCACTTTCCGAGGGTTTGCCTGAAAGCGGAATTGCCATGAGTTAAAAGCCTGGGTTAAAATGAGCGTGGTTCGTTGTAGCGTATACCATTTTATTTTGTCTCACAGCGCAACGCTATTCACAGGCGTGCTAAAAGCTGCATTTGGCCCGATTAGGCAATTGCGACACTTTGCACAGCTAGTTGATTAGTTTTTAAGCTTGCAAATTTTATTGTCATGATCTGTACTGAAAAAAACAAATACGGCTCGCGGGGTAAAATCCGTCAAAAAGCGGGTCTTTTGGGAGGAACATAACAAGTGCCAGTCTTGGAATTGCGGCAAATTTCGAAGAATTTCGGAGCGATTCGCGCTCTTTCCGGGGTCGATCTTAAGCTTGAGGCAGGCGAAGTGTTGGGCCTGATGGGCGATAATGGCGCCGGCAAATCTACAATGGTGAAGATTATCGCCGGCAACTTCCCGCCCTCTGGCGGCGAAATCCTTGTCGATGGACAGCCCGTCCACTTCGATAAGCCAGTCGAGGCCCGTGAAAAGGGCATTGAGGTCGTCTATCAGGATCTCGCCCTTTGCAATAATTTGACGGCTTCCGCCAATGTGTTCTTGGGCCGCGAGCTCAAAAAGGGCTTTGGTCCTTTTAAATGGCTCGACCATGCCGAAATGATCAGACGTGCTGGTTTGTTGTTTGCCGAGCTTAAATCGGAAACCCGTCCGCGTGATCTCGTTCGCCAAATGTCGGGCGGTCAAAGACAAGCGGTGGCCATTGCGCGTACCCGTTTATCGGAACCAAAAGTGGTGTTGATGGATGAGCCAACGGCCGCCATCAGCGTGCGTCAGGTTGCTGAAGTTCTCGATCTTATTCGTCGCCTGCGCGATTCTGGTCATGCCGTGGTGTTGATTAGCCACCGTATGCCGGACGTCTTCTCGGTATGCGATCGCGTAGCCGTTATGCGCCGCGGTACCAAGGTTGCCGATAAGCTCATTAAGAATTCTTCACCCGAGGAAGTTACGGGTTTGATCACGGGTGCCATCAATGTCGCATGAAGCTCCAAAATCCGCTCCTAATGCTGGTGGCAATGTCGCCATCGAAGGTGTGCTTGGTATCCAAGAAAAGACCATTTTCCAGACCTTATTTGCAAGCCAAGCCTTCTGGGTAACGGTTGCGCTCGCGATCATTTGCGCCTTCATGACATGGTATGAACCGCATTTCGGATCGGTCGAGAATTTTTATAACATTACCCGAAACTTCGCCTTCATCGGCATCATGGCTTTGGGCATGACCGTCGTCATCATTACAGGTGGCATCGATCTGTCGGTTGGCTCGATTATGGGTGTCGTGGCCGTTGCCAGCGGTCTTGTGCTGGAAGCCGAATATCCTTGGTGGCTCGCCATTCTGGCAGGCCTCGGCGCAGGCCTCATCTGCGGGTTGATTAATGGCTATCTGGTTGCCTTCCTCAATCTGTCTTCGTTCGTTGTGACATTGGGCATGCTTTCAATTGCCCGTTCGTTTGCGGTTGTGCTCTCTGGCAACCGGATGATCTACAATTTTGGTCCCGGCGGCCCTATGTTTAAGATCTGGGGCGGCGGTGCCTTTTTAGGTGTCGCTAATCCCGTTTGGTTTCTAATCTTGTTCACGGTTATTTTGGCAGTTGTCTTGAGGATGACGGCATGGGGCCGTCATTTGATTGCTATCGGTGGCAATGAGCATGCAGCCATCTTAACGGGTGTTCCCGTCCGCTTGGTCAAGCTTCAGGCCTATGCCATTTCCGCGCTGTCTGCCGCTTTTGCAGCGGTTCTCAATGTCGGTTGGTCTGGCTCGGCGATTAACGCGCTTGGGCAGTCTTACGAATTACGCGCCATTGCCTCAACGGTTATTGGTGGCGCCAACCTTATGGGAGGCGAGGGTGGCGCTTATGGCGCGCTGATCGGCTCCGCACTTATTGAAGTTATCCGCAACGCTCTTTTGATGGCCGGTGTCGATTCAAACTGGCAGGGCACCTTTGTGGGTAGCTTTATCGTTCTCGCGGTTCTTCTCGAGAGGATCCGTGGAAAAAGGCGCGAATGACCCGTAACCGGGCATCACAAGCGTAGTTAAAAGCAAACTGGAGGAAGACCAATGATGAAGTATCTCGTAAGCTCAGCCGTTGTGGCTGGCGCGCTCATGGCAGGCGTTTCCGGCGCTTCTGCTGATGGCAAGACCTATACCTTCGCTCTTGTTCCTAAGAACATGAACAACCCATTCTTCGACCAAGGCCTCGCAGGCTGCAAAAAGGCCGAGAAGGAACTCAATGGCGCCGTGAAGTGCCTTTACATCGGACCTGGCGAACATGGTGGCGGTGATGAAGAAGCACAGATCGTTGCTGACTTGATCACGAAGGGCGTTGACGGCATCGCCGTTTCGGCTGCTAACGCTGCAGCCATTGCAAACGCACTTCAGGGCGCAAAGGCCAAGAACATTCCAGTCATCACATGGGATGCCGACATTCTTGAAAAGGATAAGGGCCTCCGCGCAGCTTACGTTGGCACGCACAACTACGAAATCGGCGTGAACATTGCTAAGCGCGTCATGGAAATCAAGCCAAAGGGCGGCACGATCTGCATTCAGTCCGGTGGTGCAGCTGCTTCGAACCACAATGAGCGTATGCAGGGTATCCGCGACACGCTTGCTGGCAAGGCAAGTGCGGCTGCTCCTGGCGAGCGTCTGACTGGCCAAGGCGGCTGGAAGGAAGCTGAAGGTTGCCCACTCTACACCGATGATGATTTCGCTCGTGCTAACCAGCAGATGGAAGACATCCTCGGCAAGATGCCAAATCTCGACGCTTTCACGCCAACGGGCGGCTTCCCGCAGTTCCTCCCAGATGCGTACACGAAGGTTGCCGAGAAGTATAAGGGCAAGATCGCCGATGGCTCGCTCGCTCTCGTCGTTGCCGATACGCTCCCTGTTCAGATCGACTTGATGAAGAAGGGTCTTTCTGCAGGTCAGGTTGGTCAGCGTCCATTCGAAATGGGCTACAAGGCCATGTACATCTTGAAGGACATCAAGGACGGCAAGGGTATGCCTAAGGATCCAACCTACACGGGTCTCGACGTCTGCACACCTAAGACGGCCGACACCTGCATCGGCGGCTAATATCGCCGAAGGCTAGGGTTCAGAAGGGCGGGAGCAATCCCGCCCTTTTTTAAATTATAAAAATGACAACAACAAAATTTAGGGAGTTTCCATCATGGCCTTTTCACCCGATAAGCGCATCTCTCTCGGCAAAACAGGGTTGTCTGTGTCGCCGATTTGTTTCGGTACATCCGGCATTGGCGATATGCCTGAGACCTATGGCTATTCGGTGAGTGAAGAGCGCGCCTATGATACGGTTCGCGCCATCTTTGATAGCTCTGTCAATTTTCTCGACTCGTCACGCAATTACGGCACAGGTCGAAGCGAAGAGCGTATTGGCCATGTGATCCGCGAGCGCGGTGGCTTACCCAAGGATTTTGTGATCTCGACGAAGCTTGATCGCGATTTCAAAACAAATGCTTTTGATGCTTCGCGTGCACGCCGCTCGCTTGAGGAGAGCTTGAAGGCGCTCGGTGTCGATCAGATTCAGCTCTTGCATTTGCATGATCCAGAACACGCTAATTCGCTTTCGGAAATTACTGCGAAGGGTGGAGCGATTGACGAATTGTTCAAGATGAAAGAACAAGGCCTAGCCAAAGCTGTTGGGCTTGCTGCCGGTAATGTCGACATCATGTTACCGATCTTGAAAGAGTTTCCGTTTGATGCGCTCATCACGCATAATCGGTTTACCCCTGTTAATCATAACGCAGCAGCCATGATGGATTATGCCCACTCAAAGGGCATTGCGGTGCTGAACGCTGCGCCCTATGCGGGCGGAGTCTTTGCGAAAGGCACGGCCAACTATCAACGCTATGCCTATCAAATTGCAAATGATGCAATGCTGAACCCTGTTCGCAAAGTCGAAGAGATTTGTGCCAAGCATGGTGTGGCAACAGGTCCCGTCGCGCTTCAATATTCGATGCGCGATCCGAGGATCTCGGCAACCATTTGCGGCGTCTCTAAAGCAGAGCGGGTGCGTGAAACAATCGAGTGGGCGAATACTTCAATTCCTGATTCCGTGTGGCAAGAATTAGCCCTGCTTGATGTCACAAAGGACGACCCAGAAGCCACGCGGCAATATGTATTAGGCTAATCTTATCGAAAGTGCCGTTTTGATTATCGAAGGCACTGGCCTTATTCACTCGAACCACTGGCCTTATTCACCTGTAATAAGGCCAGTTATACTTAATCTATACTTGAGACAGTATAGCTGGCCTTTTCGAGCCATTCTGGGTTGATCTCAACACCCCACCCCGGCGCATCGGGTATCGTGGCCATGCCATTTTCAATTTTATATGGATTTCCTAAAAAGAGTTTGTCCTGCCACGGATAGTAATCAAGGCCCTCGATCGAAAATTCGAGGTATTTTCCGGCGTTAGGAATAGCGCCAAGCAAGTGCATCGTACACATCGTTACAAGAGACAAGTTCGCGGCATGCGGTGTAATCTTGTAACCTGCTTTATCGGCCATGTCGCAAATCTTGAGCGTCCGCGTTAAACCGCCGATATACATGATATCGGGCTGAACAATATCAACCGCATGCATATCCATCATGAGCTTAAAGGTTGAATACTCGCAGTCCTGTTCACCCCCTGTCACGTCGATCGACAGCGCCTCGGTGACTTCGCGCGTCTGCTCATATTCCCAGTAAGGGCAGGGCTCTTCGAAATGACTAATACCATTATCGATCAGTAGTTTTCCAACTTCGATAGCTTTTTTGGGCGAATAGCAAGAATTGCCGTCCACCAATTTAGCGACACCATCGCCCAATGCTTTGCTGACAACCGGCACCACAGCATCCGTACGCCCCGGCCATTCGTCCTGATCACGCCCGCATTCGCGTCCCACGCGCCATTTAAAAGCGTCAAAACCGTAATCATCTCTGAGACTTAGGAAGCGCTTAGCTTCATCCTCAGGGGTAATGTCGCGCTTCATGGACGAGGCATAGGCGCGTAGTTTTCCAGGCTTGCCACCAATCAAGGATACTACGGGTTTTTCTTCGCGTTTACCTTTGAGGTCCCACAATGCAGTATCCAAACCTGTCATTGCACGACGTAAATACGATCCTGGGTATTTATGTTCTCTCTCACCAATTAAATTGAGAGTATCTTCGAAGTCTAACGCATCCGTACCCAAGGCATGAGGTGCAATTTGACGATGGAAAATCGTGCACGTGATGTCGGAATTATAGGTGGATACTTGCCCCCATCCCGTAAGACCTGACTCGGATGTTGCTTTTACAAACCCAACATATTCATTCGTGAAGGTTTCAAGCTTTTTAATCTTATCCATTGTTGCTTTCTCCTGCCCTCAAGATCATTTCCGCCGCCCGCCAAGCCAACATCATCGTCGGAGCATTGGTGTTTGCTGATGTAACATTCGGAAATGACGAAGCGTCGACAACACGTAACCCTTTGATTCCATGAACCTTTAATTCAGGATCGAGAACTCCGCCCTCCGTCTCAGGCGCCATTCGGCACGTGCAAGACGTATGATAAACCGATCCCGCCCGTTTCCGGAAATCAGAAATAATCGCCTCATCACTCGCCGTAGAAGGGTCGAATACAGGCTCGGACTTAATCAATTCTTGCATAACCGGGCTATTCTGAAGCTTACCAATAAACCGCGCCCCAGCGATAACATCTTCCCGGTCTTGATTGGTCGAAAGGTAATTGAAATCTATATCAGGCATAGCAAAAGGATCAGATGAATTGATTTTAACCGAGCCTGTACTTGTTGGTCTGCATGAATTGAAGCTTAAGATAAACCCCGGCCACGGATCTGGCTTTGTTAATCTGCGCTTTCCTGCCACTTCGGTTGAATAACTAAGCGGATTAAAATATATTTGAAGATCAGGACGCTTTAATTCTTTCGATGAGCGAATAATACCGCCCATTTGATTAACACTTAAGGTCAGAGGTCCTGTTCGTGTGAATAGAAATTTAATACCCGAAATCAATTGTCCCATACGGGTACCAAGCTGAGCATTTAAAGTCGGTTCAGTTGCGCGGTAATAGTAATTAATGCCCAAATGGTCTTGGAGATTGGCTCCAACATTTTCATTGGCTTTAACAATACTGATGCCGTGTTGCTTTAATAAGTCTGCCGGACCAACTCCCGAGACCTGCAACAATTGCGGCGACTGAATAGCGCCGGCAGAAAGAATAACTTCTTTGCTCGCCTTAACCGTGTGAATTTTGTTATTTTGATTGTAATTAACGCCAATTGCGCGATCACCATCAAATAATATTTTTGTCACCTGCGCATGTTTTTCAACGCGCAAATTGCGTCTTTTCAGTGCGGGTTGAAGAAACGCATCGGCTGAGGAGCACCGTAACCCATTGCGGGTATTAATTAAATAAGGCCCTAGACCTTCTTCGCCTTGAGCAACGCCGTCATCAGCATAAGCCAATTGTAATTGTTTTACGGCCTTCGTAAAAAATCGCTTTAAGGGATGATAATCTTTTTGCCGATCAGAAACTGTGAGTGGACCTGAACCAACCGCAGAACCATCCTTTGTAACTTTACGCTCAATCGCTTCAAATGCTTGCTTTACTTGATCCCACCCCCAGCCATGGTTTCCTGCGGCTTCCCAGTCGTCAAAATCGCTCTTAGCACCCCGTGCATACACCATCGCATTGATGGAGCTAGAGCCGCCAATGACCTTCCCACGGGGCACATATAGCGTTCGATCGAGTAATCCTTTATCTGGTACCGAATTGAAGCGCCAATTCACCTTTTTATCGAAGAATGTAATGCCATAGCCAATTGGTGTTTTAATCCAAAACCGAGCGTCACTGCCACCTGCCTCAATAAGTAAAACCGTGAATTTGCCGGATTCACTTAGACGGTTAGCAAGAACGCAACCTGCCGAACCCGCTCCGACGATGACATAATCGTATGTGATTTCCATTCACCAGTCCCTTATTCCCAGTCGCTATTTCTGACTTTATGTCACTCAAATTCATATTTTTACGCTCAAATGACGACATTAACTGTTCGGCTAAAGACCAGCCGGTTAATTCGAGCTACGACACCTTCATCTGCTATTTTAAAGTTATTGTAATTTGAGTCAGTATAAACCAATCATAAAATTATCGAATTCAAGCTTTTCGGGTATGTCTCGCCAATAATTCCGTAAATCCAAGTGCGGCAATGGATACGATTACAGAAAGCGCAGCAAGCCGTAAGGCCGGAACGTCGCCCCCGGGGCTCTGCGTGTAGGTATAGATTGCAGCGGAAAGTGTTTGGGTTTCACCAGGAATATTTGAGACGAAAGTAATTGTAGCTCCAAATTCGCCTAGCGCTTTAGCAAATCCTAAAATAAACCCTGCGATTATTCCCGGATAAGAAAGCGGAAGTGTAATCGAAAAAAAGACATTAATTCTATTCGCGCCCAAGGTTCTTGCTGCATTCTCAATTGTGGGGTCGACGGCTTCTATAGATAACCTGATTGCTCGAACCATTAGGGGAAGCGCCATTACGGCGGATGCGAGGGCCGCCCCCGTCCAACGAAACGCCAAAATAATGCCAAAATACTGTGCCAGTATTAAACCGATCGGCCCATTATTGCCAAATAATATGAGCAGAAAATAGCCAGTAACGACTGGGGGCAAGATAAGTGGCAGATGAATTAAAATATTTATGAAACTATTACCAAAAAATCTAACCCGAGCTAAAATAAATGCTAAAAATACTGCAAGGGGAAGCTCGGCTACCGCCGCCGTTATGGCAATTTTTATACTGAGAAGCAGCGCTGAAACCTCTGCTGGCGAAAGTAACTCGGGCACGATCTAAGCGCTTGCCTTCTTTGTGATATAATGGACACTTCAATGATATCTGCGAGAAACATAAGGCCGTATAAGAGGCTTGTCTATGAAATGATGTCCGGGCATTGATGCAGGGCAACAAAATAATCGCCCTGCATCTCGTTAATCAATTTATATTATGCCGCCAGGCAACGCGTTACGCTTTGCCGTTCCAGTACCGAGCCTTCTAATCCCGTTGCACTGCGAATATTGGCCAAGGCAGCTTCGCTTACCTCAAAAAGTCCCGCATAAGTCATGAAGGCGCCAATTCTGTGAGGTCTACCAATAATTGTAGCCGGACTACCAGATGCTCGCATAATGCGCACCATTCTCGCGTCGAATACAGAAACAACGTCTGTTAGTCCTGCGATCAATCCAACTTCACAAATTCCTGCAATTAATTCGGCCGTTACTTGACTTACAAGTTGCCCGGGCAATGGCGTCTCGGCACCTGGCTCCATTGAAAATCGGGAGCTTTCCCAGATTAATGCGCTTTCGACGACTTCATTATCAGGTAATAAGGTAGGAAATACATCGCGCAGCATGTTGGGGCCGGTTGTTGGCAATAGCCGTGCTGAACCTCTTATTCGGCCAGTTTCTTCATCAATGGATAATAGATATAAAGGGTTAAATTCATCAAATCTGTCTATTTCTAGGCCATTTTTGACATTGACCTCCCACTGTAAACGTTCGTGAAAGACCTCCGCTCTTATTCTATGCATTGTGTTGATATAATAGGAATACTGTTCTTTTTCTGAGCCGTTGACTAGGAAAATCATTTCTACCTCCTGTGAAGAACCAGGATTAAAAAATAATTTATAATTTACCTAAAGATATTCGTCACAAATGACGGCTTTATTTAGTATCGAATCAGTCTACTTTGGAGGTTTTATTAAATTAAAATATAGTGCCTTTGCGACAGCATGTGTGACATTTGTACAATTTAATTTATGCATAATATTGCAAACATGAAATCTAACCCCACGTTTAGATATTCCTAAAATTAAAGCCGCTTCTTCCCCCGTTTTTCCGCAAGCCGTCCAGTACAATACTTCTACCTCCCTGGTTGATAATTTAAATACAGGTTGAATTACGTTGTTTGCTATTAAGACTGACTGATGGAAATGGACCGCAAGTACTTGAAAATCTCTCATATATTGGCGCTTAAATTGAACCCAATCAGCATCTTTTGCATTCGTCGTAATGCTAAAAATACCTGAATCTCCATTTCTTCCCCTTACTGGGATTGAAATACCATTTCTACCAACGCCAGCGTCTTTTGCCTCGTTGAAAAATCGGCGTACTTTTGGATTGCTTATATCAAAGGATTGCCAGTCAATTGGAAGTATTGATTTCTGTACGGCTCGTAATACAGGATCAATATCTAGATAAGATTTTTCGCGATATTGATTTACCCATTCTTCGCTATACGTTACAGAAGCATAGGGTTCTGCCTGTGTTAGCGAACCCATATTATATCCCATATAAGCAGCATTTCTTAGTGAGTATCTATCCTTCATTTCAATGAGCGCTTTGTGAATTTCGTTGTTTTTCTTAATAGCATCGACACGGTCGATCATCGTTAAGAGCGCATCTTCTTCTAAGTCTGTATTTAATCTTTTAATATACATAATTTGCCTCCTTTTCCCGCATTTTGGAAAACTGCTCGTAAGTTTAACGAGACAGAACTATGGCCAATAAATTGACGTAAGGGAATTATCCACAAATTTTTATAAATGGCAAATATTGTCGATTAGACAAATTTTTGATTAAAATAGATCTAAAATGACTATTACTGGATAGAATAGAGAAAATTTTGGAATTTTTGTATAAATTAGCCAAGTAGAAAGTATAAAATCTAAATTTTCACGTCGCAGCCGAATTCTGATGCGGACGCAATTAGCCACTTTAACAAGGAGTCCCCAAATGCCCTAAAAACAGCAACATTAACTCTTAAGCCATCATCGCTTTGCCAAAAAGTAATGGAAAGTTGCGCTGCAAATGTACAAAAAACATGTTTTGTTGAGAATGTACTTTCATCTAGGTCAATTGACACGCCTTTCGCCAATGCGTCATGAACATTGGAGCCGGAAAGTTCAATAATTGCTCTTGCGTCTGATAAATCTACAATTGACGCTAATTTTCCAACTGCATACTCAAGCTTAGCTATCATATCTAAGACACTAAAGGCTTCCGAGTATGCCAACCATTGCCCTGGAGCAATATTCATAAAGCATATTTTTTCAGAACGCGAAATTTCACTATTTAAGAGGAGTTTAATCCCGAACTCATTAAATATAGAATTTGATAAATCCTCATAATGATCTTTAAAAACGGTCAAACTTACAAGACCGAAGTCCCGCTTTTCTTTTAGACTTACACCTGCCTCTGTGGATTCTACGCCGTACCGACCCGGTACTAAATAAGGCTCAAGGGGCGATTTGGGGTTCAGTATTAAATTATCCACGCAACCGCTCCCCATTCGGATCTAAAAATATTGGATCGCATATTTCGACCAATTCATCCGTTTTTCGCATAAAATCAACGGACCGAATGGTATCTCCCATACGATTTTTTCCATTTTTTAATAGCCCTAATCCTATCCAACTATTCAAGGATGGCGAGTATGCGGTTGAGGTCACATGGCCCTGATCATCATCTAGTGATGGTTTTGCGCCAATATTAAGAAAATGTGCGCCACCTGTCAGTTTGGTTGTTCTATTCTTGGGCTTAAAGCCAACTAATACAGGCCGGTCGGGCTCTAAAAATGCTGGTCTTTCGGACATTTTTTTACCTATACAGTCCTTTTTTTGCGAAACCATTTTGATGAGGCCCAAATCAAGAGGGGTCGTTTGTCCATTCAATTCCCCACCAGCAACATGTCCTTTTTCAATTCGCATGGTGCTTAAGGCTTCCAGGCCATAGGGAATTATTCCAAATTCCTTGCCTACTTTCATTAACGCACGAATAAGCGCGTCGCCGTAACGATTAGGAACACCGATTTCGTAGGCTAGTTCACCAGAAAACGAGATCCGAAATAGTCTCGCTTTGATTCCGCCGCAGATCGATATTGATTTGCAGGCCATATAGGGAAAAGCATCATTTGAAATATCGATTTCCGGATCAACCAGCTTTTCGAGAACATGGCGGGCATTGGGACCAGCGATCGAATATTGAGCCCATTGTTCAGTAACAGAAGTGAAAGCCACATTTAATTCTGGCCATAATACTTGGTGACAAAATTCAAGGTGAGCCATTACTTTTGAAGCGCCTGCTGTGGTCGTAGTCATCAGAAAATGGTTTTCGCCCATACGTGCGGTTGTACCATCATCGAATACGAAGCCATCTTCTCTTAGCATTAAGCCGTAGCGCACTCTTCCGGTGGGTAGGGTTGAAAAAGTACCGGTATATATGCGGTCCAAAAAGGTTGCCGCATCCTCCCCTTGTAAATCGATTTTTCCCAAGGTTGAAACATCGCAGACGCCAACAGCTTCACGCGTAACTTTTACCTCTCTAATCATAGCCTCGAGCCAATTTTCTCCTGGATATTGCGGAAAATATTGCGCTCTCATCCATAGCCCTGTTTCCATGAAAACGGCGCCACGTTCATTTGCCCATTGATGAGATGGGGTTAATCGGGTGGGTCGAAATTCGTTATGAGTGTGGTGGCCTGCAAACGCACCGAGTGTAACGGGTGTATAGGGTGGACGAAAAATAGTAGTTCCTACTTCAGAAATTGATCTATTCGAGACTTCGCCAAGTATTGCTAGGCCAGCAACATTAGCCGTTTTCCCTTGGTCAGTGGCCATACCTAGGGTTGTATACCGTTTCATATGCTCGACGGATTTAAACCCTTCGCGGTTGGCAAGTTCGATATCGAGATCTGTCACATCATGTTGGAAATCAACAAAGCACTTTCCTTTGCTGGTTTTAATCCGCCATACGGGTTTATGTTCATATTTGTCTGGTTCCGCTGACGGAACTGCAAAATTTATTGGGCTAAAGCCTACTAATTCTGCTGCTTCATTTCCCGCCCGGAGGCCGTCGTCAAGCGCCTCTTGAAGAGTAAAATTTCCCTGTGCGGCACCGGCAACCGCGAGTCCTTGTGGTAGTTTACCCGGGATGAATGCATTTTTGCTTTCTTCCCAGACAGGCCTACTTCCTAGGTGGCAGGTCAGATGCAATGAAGGGTTCCAACCATTCGAAACAGAAACAAGATCGCACTCGATCATTCGAATTCCGCCATTTTTATCGCGGACCTGGATTGCCTGCACCCGCTTTCCACCAAATGCGCGCTGAATGACGTCACCATTCCTTGAATCGATAACAGCCGCAATCTCGGCTCCATTATTCTTTAAAGCCTCAGCCGTCCGTAATCCGTCATTTGAGGATGAAACCACGACTGCGCGGCGCCCTGGCAATGCGGCAAACTGGTTGACATACGTTCTGATTGCCGATCCCAGCATAATGCCCGGACGATCATTATCGCCAAATACCATTGGTCTTTCGATGGCACCGCTCCCAAGAATCGCTCTCTTTGCGATGATCCGATAGCTTCGTTGGCGCGGTTGAAAGGGGGGTGGGGTGTCCAAATGATCGCTTACCCGCTCTACAGCACCGTACACACCATGGTCGTAAAGCCCGAATACCGTCATACGACGAAAAATTTTTACATTAGGTAGATTTTCTAGCTCTATTGTTGCTCCTCGTACCCATTCGAGAGCTGGCATGTCATTAATATGCTGCATGTCCGACAATAGCCGTCCGCCAAGCAATGGATTCTCATCGCATAAAATGACTCGAGCTCCTGCGCGGCCTGCGGCTAAGGCTGCCGAAATACCGGCTGGTCCTGCGCCAATCACTAAAACATCGCAATGGGCAAAGGCTTTCTCATAATGGTCCGGATCGAAGCCTTCCGGAGGCTTTCCTAAGCCTGCAGCACGACGAATTGCTGGTTCATAGACTTTTTCCCAAAACGAGGCAGGCCACATGAATGTTTTATAATAGAAGCCGGCAGTCAGGATCGGGGCTAATAAAGAGTTTATCGACATCACATCGAAATTTAAGGAGGGCCAGCGATTTTGACTGGTGGCAATAAGGCCATCAAATAGCTCAACGGTCGTAGCCCGCATATTAGGTTCGAGGCGATTGCCGCTTCTAAGTTCAACGAGTGCGTTTGGTTCCTCGGAACCTGCAGTTAATACACCCCGCGGCCGATGATATTTAAACGAGCGACCAAACAAAGATACCCCATTTGCAATCAAAGCTGATGCAAGTGTGTCTCCTTGGAAACCATCAAATCTTTTGCCGTCAAAAGTAAATTTTAAAGGTTTGGATCGGTCAATTAAACCGCCCTCAGTTAGCCTGTTAAGTTGGCTCATTTTGACAGTTCTCTCAAACGTTCTGAAACATATTCTGAAGTAAATAACTCGTGGGTCAAAGTATTACGCTCAACAACGATCCATGATCCGCAACCATGGACATGGTGCCAAAGTTCTTTTGTTATTCCCGCTGTATTTTTTCTTATGTGCACATAGTCATGAAATTGCTTTTGGGCGTCATCGGCGGTTGGATCTGGGCGAATTAAACCCGCTTCTCCTAAGAATGCATATTCTTGAGAATCTCGCTCGCCGCAAAAAGGACATGGTATTCGCATGATAAAATCCTAAGAAGACTGTCTAATGGAGATTGGGCTGCGCGCCTGTACCAGCCTCATCAATGACATGGCCGGTTTCGAAACGCTTCAAACGCAATGCTTTAGCTGCTGGGTGTAATTCTTCTTTTGCTAATAAATGCGCAAAACAATAGCCTGACGCAGGCGTTGCCTTGAACCCGCCATAGCACCAGCCACAATTCAAATATAATCCGCCAATATCCGTTTTATCTATAATTGGGGATCCATCCATCGACATATCCATGATGCCACCCCAGTGGCGTAATAACCGAACTCGACTAATTCCCGGCAAAATAGCCATCGCTTCTTCGATTGTATCTTCTGCGGCGGGTAGATTTCCGCGGGCGGCGTAGGAGGTGTAATAGTCGAGCGAGGCGCCGAAGACTAAGCCGCCTTTATCGGATTGGCTGATGTAAAAGTGACCGGCTCCGAAAGTAATCACACACGGGATTAAAGGTTTAATGGCCTCGCTAACGAACGCCTGCAACACGTAGGATTCGATGGGAAGCCTGAGGCCCGCTGTTTCGGCGACGCGGCTTGTAT
>JAPJMW010000115.1 GCA_026461505.1 Beijerinckiaceae bacterium | reverse complement strand
TTTTTTGAGCAGACGGTTTTCAAGGCTGAGATCGACCACCAGCTCCTTCAGGGCCAAAGCCTCGGCGCGCAGATCCTTCACCTCGCCAGTATTCGCCTGGCGGGCCGTATCACCGGCCAGCCGCTTCTTGCCAGCCTCCAAAAATTCCTTCGACCAGCTGTAATACAGGCTTTGGGCGATCCCTTCCTTGCGGCAAATCTCGGCAATGCTGTCTTCGCCACGAAGGCCGGACAAAACGATCCGGCGCAGACCAACAGTTATTTGCAAGTCCGTTCCTGAATATTGAAGCATCAACAAATTATCTGCCTCTTGAGGATATGAAACTTTGATTGTATGTCATAGTTAATAATCAGTAGAAAAGCGGATCAGTAATCTACTTGAACGATAGTTTGGATAGATTATCAAACGCACATACAGCCCAGTACTGGAGTGGTTAAATGAAAAAATACAGTGTTAATATTGTTTTCCGCTCACTTATGCTTGGTTTCTTTGTCTCATTTTTTTGTACAAATTATACTGTGGCTCAAACCCCGAACGGGCTACAAAAACTCGAAACTATTTTGCTTGCCCTGAAGCCTGATCTGCAGCAAACAAATACAAAAATCCAGTACACAAACGCAACCGCCAAAGGTGATACCGGTTTCACGCTGGATGATCTGGTAATCATCACCCAGCCGCAAGATGGCAACCCGTCCGGTAAGCCTGAAACGATCTCCATCAAGCAGGTGATTGTCAGTGAATTCGACTTCAGCCAACTTTCGCTGGCCGACCCGCAAAAGAAATTGAGCCCGCCTAATTTCGCAAAAATATCTCTGCAGGGCATTTCTTACTCCGGTTCCGCGCAAGACGAGTTGGCGAAAAAGGGCGTGAAGCCCGATACGTATAGTTTTGAACTGGAGTATCGGTTTGATCCCGCGGCAAAAACATTTGCGCTAAACAAGCTGGAGGTGCAGGTCAAAGATAAGGGAATGCTCGATTTTGCATTGGCGCTGGATAATGTTGTCCTTCCGGTAGATGGAGATTTCTCAAAAGTATCCGGTGAATTCGGAATCAAAAGCTCAAAATTTACCTTTGATGATCGCGGTTTTCTGTCCACTTACGTTCCCTTGGGCAGTGAAGCCGTTGGCACAACGCCGGAAGCGATGTTCAGTGGCTATGCATTGATAGCGGGTGCAATGCTTCAAGGTCTCGGCCCGGAATCAACGGCGTCCGCCGATGCACTTGCGTCTTTTTTAACCGACTGGAAGGCGGTCAAAGGACCGGTCACAATTTCGATATCTCCATCTAAAACATTGAAAATAAAGGATATAGTTGAGTCTGCAGCACCGGATGCTACCGCAAAGAATCTCGGGCTTGCCGTCACTTATGCGGGCACCCGCCCGGGTGCTTTCCAAACACTTGTGAAACAAGCATCTGTCACACCTGCGGACCAGAATGCGTCAGCTTCCAAGGCGGCCACTCCATCGGCCGAGCCGCCGAAGGGCACAGTTGCCAACACCCAGCAACAGACACCTTCGGGTTCTGGAGCCAGCGCGCCACTAGCAGAACCGATTGTGATCGGCGTCCGTGGCGGCAAAAACTCATCGCCAACATCCGTGAAAGGCGACAATGTGAGCGATGTCACTTACGAGGGCGGTAGGTTCTATTTCAAGGGTGATCAGGCGCATGGCCGTATATGGGTCAAACGTTTTGACGATGGCCAGAGCCCAATAAACTACACTGAAGACTCGTTTGACGAATGGTCGGTTTATTTGACCGATGACGATGGCAACAAGACCCAAATCGATCTTTTCCAAAAGCTGATTATTCTAGACGAAAATGAAGACGACGCTCTCAAAATAAAAAGCGCGCAGGCGACCCACTGACAGCGATTTTTACTTCTATCCCTTCGTTCTCGACATACAGCATCGTTGCCTGATGTATTGAATTGAGATTCTGTATTATGCATACTAAATAAAATTTGCTCAGCTTTCAGTAAAAGACTGGATTAAAAATTTGAAAAATTCCGAAGACAAGATTGTATTAAGTGCTTCGGATTTGGTCGGCCATCTTAATTGCCAATTTTTGACCAAACTGGATTATGAGTTTGCCACCGGTTTAAGAGGTCCGCCGAAAGACGATTCTCTGCATGCTGAGGCCATACGGCGGCTTGGCTATGCTCATGAAGAGCGTTTTGTCTCTTACTTGCGGGGACAGTTTAAACGCGTAGAGATGGTTGAAAACGGGCCTATCACGGCCGAGACCGTTGCTCGAACGGTCGAGCTCATGAAGTCCGGTGCGGATATCATTGTGCAGGCAGCGTTTGACAACGGAATATGGCGGGGCAAGGCTGATATTCTGCGAAAGATAAAAGGCAAGGCCAGTTGTCTTGGAGATTGGTCTTACGAGGTGATGGATACGAAGCTTGCCTCGGAAACCAAGGGCGGAACTGTTCTCCAGTTGTGTCTATATGCTGAATTCATTCAAGACATTCAAGGAGAACTTCCCGAGTATCTCTATGTTGTTCCGCGTGCCCTTGAATTCGAAGAGCAGGTGTACCGTACTCGTGACTATCTTGCCTATTTCAACAAGGTAAAAAAGAGCATTGAAGGCGCGGTAACTGTAAAATCTTTCGATGATCTATATCCCGATCCCGTTTCCCATTGCGACGTGTGCCGATGGTCATTCGAGTGTGATAAGAAGCGTCACCAGGATGATCATTTGAGTTTAGTGGCTGGAGCTACCACGTTACAAATCATCGAGCTGAAAAACCATAAAGTGCAAACGGTCGGTGAATTGGCCGCTATGCCGACGCCGCTTCAATGGAAGCCGGAGCGCGGAGGAGAGGAGAGCCTCGTTAAAATCCGCGAGCAAGCCAGGGTGCAAGTTGAAGGTCGCAAAGCCGGTAAGGTTATTCACGAGCTTTTGGAAATTGATGACGATTTCGGACTTAGGCAGCTACCCGAGCCAAGCAAAGGCGATATTTTCTTGGATCTCGAAGGTGATCCTTTCGCCGGTTATAAGGGTTTGGAATATCTTTTTGGCTACGTTTATGCGGGCGATGGCGGCAATCTGCAATACGAGGCCATTTGGGCCTATAATCCGGAAGAAGAGAAGGCGGCGTTTGAGCGGTTCATGGATTTTGCGATCCAGCGTTTTGAACAATATCCAGACCTGCACATTTATCATTATGCGCCCTACGAGCCTTCGGCCTTAAAACGTCTTATGGGTCGGTATGCTGTCAAGGAAAACGAACTTGACCAGTTTTTGAGAGGTTTGAGGTTTATTGATTTATATTCCGTCGTCAGGCGAACTTTGAGGGCAAGCGTAGAGAGTTATTCAATCAAGAAACTCGAACCGCTGTTCAATTTCAAGCGTCAACAAGATTTGAAGGTTGCATCGCAAAATCGCGCAAGCGTCGAAATGGCTCTTGAGTCAGATGCAATTGGTTCAATAAGTAATGAAGAAAAACACATTGTCCTTGCTTATAATCGAGACGATTGTTTTTCGACTGTGGCGCTAAGACTTTGGCTTGAAGAGGAGAGAAGGAAACTTATCGAAAGCGGTATTTCGATTTTTAGACCACCCCTGGTTGCGGGTGACGCAGGCCAAGATCTTCAGGAAAAGCAGGCTAAAAATAAGCAACTTTACGAGCGGCTTGCTCACGATATTCCAGCCGATTCAAAACTGCGTACAAATGACCAGCAATCTCGTTGGTTGATGGCCAACATGCTAGATTGGCATTGGCGGGAACAGAAAGTGGCTTTATGGGAAAAATTCCGTCTGATGGAAATGAGCGCAGAGGAGCTTTTGGATGAGCCTGCCGCAATTTCAGGACTGGAATTTGGGCAGTCTTACGTCAATCAAACAGGCAAGAATGTATTTCGCTATTCAATGCCACTTCAGGAAACTGATATCCGGGTAGGTTCTTCGATCTATAATATGCTTGGAAAAGAAGTCTCCAAGGTTTCAGATATTTCTCTTGACGAGGGATGGGTCGATTTCAATGACCAGATTATTTTTGACCACGATATAAGTCAGTCCGTATTTACGCTTGAGATTTTACCTAAAAATGCGGTTGAACTGCCTATTAAAGCGATTGCCCGAATTGCTGAAGATATCGCGCAACATGGCTTTGAGAGCAGAAATAAATATGCGACGGCCCGATCGCTCCTTCTCAACGAGCATCCCTTAAATGAAGATGTTCAGGTGAAGGGTGATGATGAAACATCATTGACCGCTGCGTGTAGGGTCGTCAGTGGACTCAATGGCAAGGTACTATCCATCCAGGGACCACCTGGAACGGGTAAGTCATTCACGGCTGCCCATATGATTTGCACGCTTATCAGGCAAGGAAAGCGTGTGGGTATAACGGCAACCAGTCATAAGGTAATACGGAGCCTGGTTGATAAGGTTTTTGAAATTTCAGCCAAGCAGAACGAAAATTTCAGATGTGTTATGCGATCGGAAAATGATCAAAGATCTTCGGCCAATGTCCAAGAAATTCGTATGGTACCGGCTAAATCGAATGCAGATATTTTAAAACAATTTAATCGGAGCCAAGCGCCACTCATTGCTGCAACGATCTATTTTTGGTCAAGGGAAGATGTTCAAGAACTCGTGGATGTATTATTTGTCGACGAAGCAGCTCAAATGTCTTTGGCCAACGTCATTGCCGCTTCACAAGGTGCAAAGGCGCTTGTTTTGATTGGTGATCCACAACAATTGGAACAGCCCACAAAGGCAAGCCATCCGGAGGGGACTGATGTTTCATCGCTCGATCATGTACGGGGTGAAAGCGAGTTGATCAGTAACGATAGGGGTATTTTTCTCGAGGACACCTATCGTCTTAACCCGGATATTTGTAGCTTTACGTCCGAAATTTTCTATCAAGGCCGGTTATTATCTGTATCCGGCTGCGAGAAGCAAATTGTTAGCGGAGAGACAAGGCTGAGTGGTTCCGGATTAAAATATTTATCAGTTTCCCATATTGGCAATCGAAACTCATCACCTGAAGAGGTTGATGTAATCGAGAGACTGGTTGACGAATGCATCAATGCTGGGCTGACCTATACGGATCGTGAGAATAAGACACATCCTGTAACCTTCGAAGAGATCCTGATTGTGGTGCCCTATAATGCGCAAGTTTCGGAACTTCGGAAAAGATTGCCCAAGGCTCGAATTGGGACGGTTGATAAATTCCAAGGACAGGAAGCAGCCATCGTTATCTATTCAATGGCTTCATCAAGCCCTGCTGACGCACCTCGCGGGATGGAGTTCCTGTACAGCCTCAACCGGTTGAATGTAGCAACATCGAGAGCAAAATGTTTGGCTGTTATCGTTGGTTCGCCTGACCTTTTTGAGGCTTCCTGCCGGACACCACGACAAATTCAACTTGCCAATGCTTTTTGCCGCTACTTGGAGGTAGCCGATATTATTCCACCACTGAATTGATGGTTCTTGAGCGGGACGGGTAGGCCACTCTTGGTCATTTGACCGGATATTCCTTATACGCGATCCGAAAACCGGTTAAACGCATTCACTTCTTGCGTGGGAAGATCGACTTTCCTTTTATAAATATGCTCTTCAAGCCATTGGAGTTCTGCTTCACGCTCTGAGGTAATTATCCACCACACGCGGTCCACGGGTTGCCATCGATAGCCGCGCATTTTAAGCATTTCCTTCAAATCGAAGGGAGCGCCTTGGGCTTCTATCTTGGTTTCAATTTTACGGGCGTTCCGCAACAATTCACCCATGATTGGCGTCTCAAGTTCGGGGAGATTGTTTTTCAAAAGAAACACCCCCGCGAGGCAATCGTTAAGTGCACGATGCCCGTCAAAGAAATAGCCGAGCTTCATGACAAGATAATCGAGTTTTCCGGAGCCAATGGAAAATGATCGCCAATCTATATCCGTTAGCGAGCATCCCCAAGGCTTGTCGACGAAGATTGGCCATGTGCGTTCCAAAAAGCGCCGGTCAAAGCTTGCATTATGGGAAATGATGATTTCCGCTCGGGATGCTAAGCGTCTGACGGCTTCGGAATTGATTGTTTTTCCCGCAACGTCTTCATTGGTAATGCCGTGAACTTGAGTGGCCTCGATCGGGATTGGAATCCCCGGATCGCTCAACTCGTCGATGGCGTTGGCCATATCGACATCCAGAATTTCACCCGTATTTGGATCATAAGAGAAGGGTAGGAGGCAAAGCTCGACAATCTCATCTTTGGAAGTGCTCAAGCCCGTGGTTTCTACATCGACATAAAGCCCTGTTAGTGCGGTTGGGTTGGTGCCCTTTAGCCCCCAATCGCTTGGCCCCTTCAAACTGCGAAGTAATTTAAACTCATTGCTGCTCTCGATGGCTCGGACGGCGTCATCAATATTCATCTATGATTTACTTTCTTGGGGCGTTTTGGAGGGCAGGCAGCGCCTAAAGAGTTATAAACTGATCGAGGGAATAGCCATAAAAAAAGAGGGAAGTAAGGGTATGTTCTCATTCCAGCGATAGGCTACGAGATGTCCGCCTTTGGCGACCGAGTAATCAAGACACACGGCATTCTCCGCCTCGATACGCGGGATACCATCAAGCCAATAGTGTCCAAAAAACACGGGTGCTTCTTCGTGGTAGTGATATTCGGAAATATCGAGTTCTGCAGAAGGCAATAATTGTTCAGCACCCTCCAACCCGATCACCAAGTCCCGTAATTCGGTCGTTGATTTGTCCCACCATCGAATGCGGGCGTGCTTGCGCCATTTGTCACCCTTATCCTGGAATTCCAAATTATGGGGGAGTTCTCTTTCCGGTCCCTTCAGCAGGACCTCGGCGGCTTCATATTCTGCAGTTCCCTTTTGGAACGCGGCAATAATTCCCGAGTTTGTGAACGTTGCGTCGTCATTCAAATATGGAGCCAGAGTTTTTAGCGAAGGCATATGCCAGCACGCATGAACGGCACGTATAGAGGGAAGGTTCAATAGAATGGGAAGTGATTTGAACCACTGTATTGTTGCCTCATGCATTGTAGATCCGGCAACAATCTCTTTTAAGAATTTTGAATGCTGATTTCTATTGTCATCCGTATGTGGCCTTAGAAAGCCGCCCTGACCGTCTGACATATACCAGCCAATGGCATTAAATTCGTGGTTCCCCATAATGGCGCGTGCATGGCCATTTATACACATGGCCGATACTACGCGAAGAACTTCGAGTTGTTCGTCGCCCCGGTCGATAAAGTCACCTAGAAATATGACGCTGCGTTCGGGATGCTGGTAGACACCATTTATTTCCGTATAATCCATAGCCTTTAGAAGGCCGTGAAGCTCGGTAGCGTGGCCATGAATATCACCAATAATATCAATGCCTGTCATGCTAACTGCTGTACCCCTTTGTTTCTGCGGTATTCCAATCAACTATCAATATCTTTCAGTATAAAGACAGGTTGGTGTTTATCCCTCGGACACATCTCCCATTTTGCTTGTTGTCTGCCGTAACGGCGCCCATTTATCGGCGAGGTTCCGACCCTTCTTAATGTCTTCGGCCGACATGTGGTGAATATAGGATTGGAGTAGCTTAATATCGTTATCCCTCGCATTGCCTTCCGGTTCCTGATCGACTGCCAATCTGCACCATTTGAAGGCTTCGATATCGTCTTTTACAAAGGCGTCACCGGCAGCATGCATTTCGCAAAGGCTGCCATAGGCAAAGGGCTCTCCTTGCTCAGCAGAACGCGTTACCCAGAATACGGCGTCTGGGATACTGCGCTTAATGCCGTCACCCTTGTAAAAGGCCCAGCCGACATTGTTTTGGGAGCCGGAGTATCCGAGCTTGGCCGCTCGAAGATAATACTCCGTTGACTTCTTGGGGTCTCGCTTCATTCCTTTGCCGTATAGTGCGTAATATCCCAACATGTGGAGGCTATGAGCATCGTCGCGACTGGCTCCAATCTCAAACCATTTGATCGCCTCGGCATAATTAGGCTCCTGGCCGTCATAGGAAAGCAATAGGTCTCTGGTCATGTCATAGATTGCTTGGGTACTGCCATAATCGATCGCCGTTGTAATGCGCTTGTCGCGAGCCTCTTGATAGTCCTGTTCCGTCACTGGCATCTTTATGGCTGTCGCTGTTGGTGTGCCTTCCATATGAAAGCCGAGTTTAACAATCTTCTGATCGCTCGATGGCTCCTCAGGGGTAAAGTAGAACTCAGCTAATCGATCCGGCGGGGTTGAATGGATGATCTCGCCAATTTCTGGATCGATGCCGACTTCGACAAAATATTTTATATTCCGTTCGGTTTTTTCGCTCTCAATAGGTTCTATGTACCAGTTCTTTGGGCCCTTATAATGAGTATAGTGTCCCTGATGGATACCTACATGGTTTAGAAATCTGGTTGTAGCGCCCGCCGCTACAAAGACACATGCAGAAGTGCACTCAACTATTGTTTCAGGGATGAATGGCGAGCCACCTTCAACGGTCGCTTGACGCTTTCGGAGGATACGCCCAATAGCTTCTCCTACGGTTCCGCTTCCTCCCTGCGAGTCGACATAGACTTTTGGAAAGGGCTTATCTGCGGGGATGGCAGCATCAATGTCTTCAAAGAAGTTTTGATCTTCGTAGCCTATGACACCATATATCTCGACCGCAGTTAGGCGCCCGTCCTTGGCACACTGAACCGGGTCAGCTTTGCAATCCTGCGAAACGATGGGGTATGCCGCAACGTGCGCGAGCAAGCCTACTTGAATAGTAACAACGGCAGCGGCTATCTTTAGAAAGTTAATTTTCATCATTGCATTCAAACCGGTAAATTAATTAGCCACGTATTCATGCGTTGCTGCCGGGATTTCAGGAAAATAGTATGGCAACTCTGCTTCGGTTGCTACGTCGATTTGTTGATCCTTCATCCTGTCTGCCAGTTTGTGGATAGCTTCAATCGCAAATTGTTTTTCAGGGCTATCATCGAGCTTCTTGATCGCCAGATCGCACCATTTATAGGCAGTGACATCATTGGAATGAACTGCCTTATGTTCCATATAAACCCTGCAGAGCGAACCGAAGGCTGCCGGCTCCCATTGCTGTGCTGCCCGCTCTAATAGACTGACACTTTTCCGATAATTTTTTGGTATAATTCTGCCCTCATAATGTAATAGACCGAGCCGGTGGAGAGCTTCCCCATGATTTTGCTTGGATAGTTGATTGTAGATTTCAATCGCTTCGGATACCGACTTTCCTTCGATTTTTCCGTCTTCATAATAGCGGGCCAATTGATAGGCCGCGTCCGGGTCCGATTTGGATCCGAGTTCCAGAATGCGGGCCAATACGAGATAATTGATATTCTCTTTTACGGGTTCGCAGGTGTAGTAGTCGATAGCATCATAAATTGCCCCCTTGCTTCCCTGTTGAATGGCAAATTCAAATCTCTGCCGCGCTGAAATTTCACGAAAAGGGCGGCCTTGTTCGAATATTTCGAACTTGGCATCGGGCGTCATATCCATGTGGTAACCCATCTCGACGATCATTTGTTCTTCCGGTTTTAGCTTGTTCCAGTAATAGATATCCGTCATGTCTTCGAAGCGAGTGTATTGGTAATATTCTCTGAACTTGGCGCCTGCCTCAAAATAATCGAGATGGTCAAGAAGTTTTTGATAAAAGCTTTGCTCAACAGGAACATGACGCTCATTTTTGGTACAAGCATTTTGTATTTTATAAGCCTGATGGATACCCAGATGTGATAGGTGGCGCTCTGTTGCGCCCGCAGCGATCACGGAGCAAGCGGATGCGCATTCGCGGCCATCTGTTTTTGTAATGGGGTTTCCCGAGACAACGATGCCTTTTCGCTCGTGCAATATTTTACCAACAAATAGGGCAACGGGCGCGTAGCCGCCTGATGACTCGACATAGACGACAGGAAGCGGCTTATCTTTCTTCCAATATTTATCTAGTTTTTCGAAGAAATCATATTCCTCGTATGTGATATGACCATAGATAAAAATATAACGGAGATTATTTTCAAACAGGCACTTGTCTCCTACTGACCGGCACTCGGGCGGCAAGATCACGAAGGCTTTCGCGGAATTGGGTAAGGCATTGATCAAAAGCAACAACAGTACTAAAGCGATACGTTTCATGAGATCCCTCGGCCTGTCCCGATTTGAGACAGTTTGCAGCATGCGGCGTTAATTTCTCGTTAAGGACTGCGTAAGCAACCCAAACTCTTTTCGAGAATGAAGCTAAGCCAGAGCTATGACAAAGAATGTCACCCTATGCGACGATGCACCTTAATCGTCTAAAGGCGTCGATCGGCAGGGGAGGGAGATTGGCAAATCTTTCTAGAAATTCGTCACGGGGAACCCATCGACATTCATGATCGAGGCTCTCGACGCTAATCCGGCCCCAGTGGCCATGCATGTTCACCCAAGCCTCGGGTGATGTTTCATCCGCATGGTAGAGGAGGAGCGGTAGCAACTAGCCGGACAACAAAGGTGTTCCTGATCTTTTGATCAGTCCCGGCGAGAACACAATGCCAATATGTGGGGAGCTTCATTTCGCTGCCTGAACAGTTGCTGCTTCCGGAAACTGCGCTAACTCGCAGCCAAACTCGACCCATTTATGTCGGTTTGTTTCCCATATTGAGCGGGAGGGCGCCGTAAAATCCGGATCACCAAAAGCGCCAAGTGCGATAGCGGTCATTCCCGGACGAAGATCAGCTTGCCAATAAAGGCTGGTTCCGCAGTTCGGGCAGAATTCAGTCCTGAGCGTCCTATTTTCTTGGGCTGTCCGACCGTAGGTTTGACTTTTTCCTTCGGATCGAACCTGCTCGTTTTTAAACCAGACACTGACACCAAATGCCGAGCCCGTTCGCCTCTGACACTCAATGCAGTGGCAGACGGCAACTAAGGCAGGCTCTCCCTGAGTTTCAACACTCAGAGATCCACAACTGCAGTGTGCTTTTCTAATCTGGGTCATTAGCGTTACGTCCTCACAAAGCCTTGCTTAAAGCTGACCCGGATTACCTAAGTCTCCAAGCCATTTGTTTGGTTTAGACCAATCTACGTGACGTTGAGACCTTGTTCCGTTCTACGATCTGATGAACTATCGGTCTGTGATCCAACTTAATGACTAATCGCGAATAATTTCGCGGCCTAAGAACCCAGTCAAACTCAGTTCTGAAGGGTCGGGAGGATCCCATGTAGGTCCAACTTCATTCGCGATAAGCAAGATTGAGTTTGCAAGTTTTTTGAATTGTAAGACACGCTTTTCACCAAAATTAGGATCTTCGATCCATTCATAGTAGGTCGCCGCAAGGCTTAACATTCTTAAATATGACAGTTGCTCTTTTAAATGTTCATCGTTGATCTCGGGATCAAAATAATCATTATCCCAGTCAATATCCTCGTCCTCTGACAAAATATCGAAACTCATCGTACATTCGGCTAAAATGATATCGGCATAAGCTAGCCACTCATCGATATCGCCGACCGGGTAGGGTTCAGTAAAATTTGCCTCATAAATATTATGGGTCTCATAATACCCTTCGGAGAAGTATTCCCCGCGGTTTAATTTGAAGGCACTCTCCGAGAATTCGACATCTACCCAAGCGTAATTGCCGTCGGTACGCGGAGTGGTAAAGGTAGCGGTGCCGATAAGGTTCGTGATCGCGAGCGGGAACCTGTCGAGTGCCAAAATAAAATATGATAAATGATGGATCTCTGAGGGTTGCAATCGGGATATATGCTTTTTTATGCTAACAATACATTTTTCAATTTTTTTCTTATCAGCCGGGTTTGAAAGAAAAAGCATCTACGTTTTCTCATTTAAATACCAAAATATCGTTTATGAAATTCGTCAGCGGGATTAGGCTGGCGTGACTTGGATAATACCCAACCTAATGCCGCGCCACTCATTCCACCCAATAGGATTGCGTTTCCGCCTCCATAGACCAGTCCCATGATGATTGCACCTAACATTCCAATTGTAAAAATCGGATATTCAATCATGGCAATCAAAATAAAGATAAAAGCCAGAATGATTGTCGGGATGGCGTACATTAAATCTGTGGCTAACATCTAAAAACCTCCAGTGTATTTTTTCCGCAAGTAAAGTGCAAAAAAGAACACGATGTGGAGCATCAATGAAAAACCGGATTGATCTGTCATGGCTATCTCCCACCTTTTCTCTGATTAAATTAATTAGAGCAAAGGGGTGACAGATTGTGTCACCTTAGACGATATTTGAAACGGATAGCTCAGAAGAATACGCCTTCGGCAAAGACAATCTTTTTAAATTCTGTCTTTGATTTCCTGTCCGCCATCTCAAATTCTTCAAGGATATTGTATCTCGTCGCTATTTAAAGTTTAACCTGGGCGTGGTATTTTTAAGCCATGACTTCGGATTATATTGACCTGGCGCTTATTCTTGCGGTTGACGTTTCTACGAGTATAGATGCGGGCGATTATCAGTTGCAAATGTCCGGTATTGCGTCAGCACTTCGCGATAAAGAATTTATCGACGCTATCGGGTCTGGACCGCACAGTTCTATCGCCGTAAGTGTCGTGCAATGGTCGACCCGCCTTAGCCAAGAGGTCACGCTGGATTGGACGATCATTGGAAATTCAAGCCAGGCTAAAGTCGCAGCCGGGGTGGTCGAGAGCGCAGCCCGTCGCTGGATGCCTGGCGGTACTGGTATGGCAGCGGCGATTAATTTCTGTGTGCGGCATTTTCATAGGCTTCGTATTCAGAGTAAACGCCGCGTTATAGACGTTTCAGGTGATGGTGAGGATAATGAGGATGGAGATATAAATGGATCTCGCGATGAAGCTATTTCACTCGGCATAACAATCAATGGGCTACCCATTATTAACGGGTCGGGATCAATTCAGAGTTACTACGACCAGAATGTCATCGGAGGACCGGGGCACTTTCTTGTTCCCGCAGCGAATGTTTTGGATTTTCAGCGGGCTATTAAAGAAAAACTTCTCAGAGAGTTGAAGCCCATTATTGCTTAGTTTGGATATTGGCTAAATAGATGCATCGCGAAGTATCAGTTGCCTCGATGGAAAAGGATATACGGTGCAATTCCGCCTATAAGGCTTCCCAAGAGGACCCCGCCCGCACTTTGTGTGGTCATACCGAATATAAGCGCACCAATAAAGCCGAAGATAACAAAGGGTATGGCAAAAGTCATGAGCCCTAAAACGGCAGGCGCGATGGAGAGGCCTATCCAGATCATGATACCGACAAAAATCCAGTACATGCGGATCCTTCAGGGTGTCGATGGAAAGTCGCTGCGTGTGTGACCTTTAACAAGATCGCGAAGTGCTTTCGGCTCGACAACTTCGACCTTGTCACCCCATGAATAAAGGTGCCAGGCCATTTCAAGATGTCCTGAGGCCTTGAAGCGGATGATAAGAGATCCATCCTCGGTTGTTTCTTCGGTCTGATCGGGATGAAACAGAAACCCTTGGGCTTGAAGGGCTGCTTCCGGTTTAAACCGCCAGATAACCTCGCCATATTCTTCGTCGCGCTGATAAAGACCAAAGGCTCTGTTGGCGAAGGCTTGTAAGTTAAAGTCTTCGGGACGTTCAAAAAAATCATCGGTCATTCGGACCGAGAGAATGCCATCCATCCTGAATGTCTTGATGGCATTCTTGCGGCGGTCCGAGGGGTCGTGGGCAACGAGGTACCGCCTCAGGCCGGATAGAAGGCCGTAAGGTGATAAAAGTCTCTTCTTTCCGGCCTTATCGGTTGCGGAGCGGTATTCTACTTCAAGAACCCGGCAAGCCTTGATGGCCTCGGCTATAATGCCTGCGGCTTCTTCGTCGATACGGGGACGGGGACCTGAGCGGGCAACAAAGCCTTGAGCCTCCAAAATAGCGTCGTGGTCTGTCTCCAGCCGTGAAATCCGTTGGCGGGGGATCATGGAGATCACTTTTTCGCGAAGGCTTTCGAGGGCCTTGGCTTCGACTACTGATCCGTCATGCTTCAAATGAACGATACCAAGATCGATGGCAGCCAACTCATCAGCTGTAATGTTGACAAGGTCACGGACTGTACCGCCCGGCATCCGCCAGCGTTTCCGATTTTCGTCGTCATTAAAGATTTCTACTTCCGGAAACCGGTCTTCCAATGAGCGCATCATACGCTGGGCTGTTCTATGGGACACTTCGAAGCGTTCGATGACATCCTCGAGGGTTACGCCGGTTCTGCGACCAGAAACCATGGTTGTCAGATCCAAGAACTGTTCGGCTTTCGATGAGGCCATGATCATCGTCCCCTGCGGAGAAATAGTATCCAGTCAACCAGATAGGCTACCGTAAACAAAAAGATGATAATTTTATTGCCAAACCTTACTTCTGCAAGGGTAAAATAGGATGTCATGGACGCCCAAACTCCGAACGAGTTGATCAACAAGTGTAGATATAATTGGCATGGGTGACAATTATTGTCATCCACATCTTTTTTGGCAATATGTTCCGACATCCATAAATCTAACGAACCAAGTGTCCGAAAGTATGGTTGTCAATGGACGGTGGACACCAAGCGTTCGATCCGTAACTCAATCTCCGATTTATTCTGTTCAAGTTCACGGAATATAGCTTTTAGCGATTTTAACTGGATCGCGAGTGCATAGGCCTGACGTCTTAGATCCTCCAATTGCCTCCGCGCCAATCGTATTTCCATTTCATCCATAGACCCTGGATATAAGGTGTTTTCAATTTTTGAACTGCTCATATTCTAATCCTTTACTCATTTATATTTGGAGCTTGAAGGATTGCCGTGACAGATTTTGTCACGGTCATTTTGTAAAGATACTTAAGGGTAACGTTTGCCAAATCGAAAAAATTTGACATTCTCCATTTGAACGTTTGTGATATTAATCTCTTAAATTTTTTAGTGAGATCTTTATGAATGACGAAATCGACCCGTATAATTTGAATTGGCGTATTCCGGCAGAAAATGAACCGCGTAAAATTCTTTTTACCGATTTCCAAGTGGATTACCCAATTATGGGTGGATGGGGTTATACAAAAGAAAGCCCTGTCATTTTTTCAAATGATGAAGCTGGAATTCCCGATTTTCTTTATCGCAATTTTGTTTCTTTTGAATATTCATTTGCCCAACAGCGAACTTTTGAAGAGCTGATTATTTTTAGAGGACCGGAAAATTCTTTTGCAGGAATTCAATTTTCCTTAAATAGCCAGTCGCTTCAACATCACAACGGCCGAAAATTTGATTACCTAAATTTTAAAGTAACGGCAATGCCTTCAGCTATTTTTAATAGCCTTCGGTCTGAATACGAAGACATCTTAAAAATTCAGAATGAGATCGAAAAAAATTCAAAACTCGAAGAAAATTTGGCAGCAAAACATTTTTTCACTGTGAGCGTCGATAAAGAGTTTTGGTTTGATATCACCGATCCATTCAGTAAATTGGTTTGAATTTTTAATGACTTGAACAAAATGCTCATTTTCAGCGTGACTAATGCTAAATTATGAGGCCCATGAAATTCGACTTGACGAACAAATAATTCTGTATAAAGATCAGATTTGTCATCAAGAGTGGGTTCAACCCCGCCAACCTGCATGCTCCGCAAGGTGGTCCAACGATGAGGCTGTAGGCAGCAAATGAAGAGCATATTTCAAGACGAAGATGGTCGTTCGCCAACTGATAGGCCATTTTATACACTCTATCTGGGTAGTCCGAAT
>JAPJMW010000114.1 GCA_026461505.1 Beijerinckiaceae bacterium | reverse complement strand
TGCAAACTCTTGCCCGGTTTGGCGAGCGGTTTACCCATCGGGTTTTCACCATCGAGGAGCGCCGCAAGGCTGAGGGGCGCGCCAATATTGCCGCGACCTATGCAAAGCGTTTTGCTGCAAAAGAGGCGTGTGCCAAGGCGCTTGGTACCGGATTTAGCCGCGGTGTGTTTATGAAGGATATCGGGGTTGTAAACCTTCCCTCAGGAGCTCCAACACTTAAACTTGAAGGTGGGGCGCTTGAACGTCTCAAGGCGATGACGCCTACAGGACATGAAGCAAAGATTCACCTTACTTTGACGGATGATCATCCGATGGCTATGGCGGTTGTGTTGATTGAGGCACTGCCGGTTTAGATCGGCCATTATTAGGTTGGGCAAGTTGCATTGCTAGGGCGCGTTGCATTGCCTATAGAGGATTTGCGGTATGTGCCGCGTGATGTGAAGGACTGAATGATGAGCGGAAATAAGGGCGTTCAAGGGACGAAGCCGGATGATGGTGGTCTTGTTGAGACCATTAAGGTTATCGTTCAGGCGCTCCTGATTGCCCTCGTCATTCGGACATTTCTCTTCCAGCCTTTTAATATTCCGTCGAGCTCCATGGTTCCAACCTTGCAGATTGGCGATTATTTGTTTGTCTCGAAATATTCATATGGATTTTCGAAGCACTCGATCCCTGGGAGTCCTCCCGTGTTTTCGGGGCGTCTTTTGGGCACAGAGCCGAAGCGTGGCGATGTGATTGTTTTTAAATGGCCGGGAGATCAATCAACGGATTATATCAAGCGTTTGATTGGCTTGCCCGGTGACCATGTGCAGATGAAGGATAATCTTCTCTTCATTAACGGCAAGCCCGTTAAGAAAGTGCAGACCGGAGCGGAGAAAGGCGACGCGGGCGCAGGGCTCGAGGAAGAGTTCACGTATTTTAATGAAGAGTTGCCTGAAGGCCTTAACCACCGTCTGCAGGAAAAGAAAAATTACTTCAACGTAATGGGCCGAAATACGCCTGATTTTATTGTCCCGCCGGGCAATTATTTTTTCATGGGCGATAACCGCGATAATTCGAGCGATTCTCGTTTTGAAGTTCCTTATGGCGTAGGCATGGTGCCTTTTGAAAATCTTGTAGGCCGTGCAGAAGTTATTTTCTTCTCGATCGATGGCACTGCGTGGAAAATATGGGAATGGCCTTGGACGGTGCGGTGGAACCGCATCTTTAATCGGATTCATTGATCTTGATGGCGCGCCGCCCTGCGCTTGACTTATCTGAATTAGAAGCGTCGATAGGCTATACCTTCGCTGATCGCGAATTACTGACCCGGGCCTTAACCCATATCAGTGCGTTGCCCGGCACGCCTGCGAATGGGCCGCATTATCAGAGATTAGAATTTCTTGGTGATCGTGTGCTTGGAATTGTTATCGCCGACATGTTGTTCCGTACCTTTCCCTCTGAGGACGAAGGCGATTTATCACGGCGTTTAGCGGATCTTGTGCGAAAAGAAAGTTGCGCTGAGATTGCCGAGCAATGGGGTGTGTCGCCCTATATAAGACTTGGTACTGGCGAGAAGCTTTCGGGAATGCGTAAGAAGTCAGCGTTACTCGGGGATGTGTGTGAAGCGGTTATTGCTTCCGTCTATTTAGATGGTGGCTTTGATGCAGCACGGTTACTGATTGAACGCAGTTTTGGTCCTCGATTATCCGCGAGCAAACGTTCGCGACGCGATGCCAAGTCCGCGCTGCAAGAATGGGCCATGGGTAAAGGCTTGCCCGTTCCTGTTTATCGTGAGGTGCTAAGGACAGGTCCAGATCATGCGCCGGTTTTTGTTATCGCGGTTGAGATACAAGGTTACCCTTCTTCTGAGGCAGAAGGTCCATCAAAGAAGATAGCGGAACATGCTGCTGCGACCGCCCTTTTGAGGCGTGAGGGTATTGAGGAGAGTGCGTAATGGCTACCGATGAAATGATGGTTTCAGACGAAGCGATGCGGTGTGGTTTTGTTGCACTGATCGGTGCGCCGAATGCGGGTAAATCAACGCTGATTAATCAACTCGTCGGTGCAAAAGTATCGATCGTTTCACGTAAAGTGCAGACGACGCGCGCTTTGGTGCGCGGCATTGCGATTAAAGACACCGCGCAAATCATATTTGTCGATACACCTGGTATTTTTACGCCGAAGCGGCGGCTTGAACGAGCCATGGTAACTTCGGCATGGGGTGGGGCAGGGGACGCTGACGCTGTTGCCCTCGTGCTTGACGCTCGTAAGGGCGTTGATGAAGAAGCCGAAGTAATTATCGAAGGGCTTAAAAATATAAAGCAGGATGCGTTTCTCATTCTCAATAAAGTTGATCTTGTTGAGCGGTCTTCTCTTCTAAAGCTTGCCGAGGATGTTAATGCTCGCTTCCTATTCAAAGAAACATTTATGGTTTCTGCTTTAACGGGAAGCGGAGTTCCAAAAGTGCTCGAACGGTTTGCTGCGCTTATGCCGATGAGCCACTGGCTATATCCGGAAGATCAGGTTTCAGATGCGCCACTGCGGATGCTAGCGTCCGAAATTACCCGCGAAAAATTATTTGAACGATTGCATGATGAGTTGCCATATCGTTCAACCGTGGAAACGGATCAATGGCAGGAACGTAAGGACGGATCCGTAAGGATTGAACAAACGATTTTTGTTGAACGCGAGACGCAGCGGATGATTGTACTTGGAAAAGGTGGACAACAAATTCGGACCATCGGGGAATTAGCCCGCAAAGAAATCGGACTTGAAATTGAAAAGCCCGTTCATCTTTTTCTTCATGTAAAGGTGCGTGAAAACTGGTCTGATGATCCTGCTCGCTATCGGGAGATGGGGCTAGAGTTTCCGAAGTAAATATATTTCTTGCGAGGCTAACCAATTATGGAGTGGCAAGACGAAGGCATCGTTATTGGTGTACGGCGTCTCGGTGAAGGCGACGTCATTCTCGAAGCGATGACTCGCGAGCATGGTCGGCATTTAGGTGTCGTACGGGGCGGGCGCTCAAGGCGGATGCAGCCTGCCTTACAAGCGGGTAATAGTTGCGAGCTTGTTTGGCGAGCACGCATTGATGAGCAATTGGGACAGTTTGCGTTGGAGCCTACGCAATTACGTGCGGCGTCGCTTATGGGCTCGTCAACTGCACTTTATGCGATTGCAACACTTGGCGCGCTGCTTCGCTTACTGCCTGAACGTGATCCGCATCCTGGACTTTACGAGACATTGGTCATTGTCCTCGACGCTCTTCAACAACCAGCTCTTGCCGCGCCCCTTATGGTTCGGTTTGAATTGGCCCTCCTAGGTGAGTTGGGGTTTGGTCTCGATTTATTAGAATGCGCAGCAACAGGCCAAACCGATGATTTGATTTATGTCTCGCCTAAGTCTGGACGTGCGGTTTCGGCGGGTGCAGGAGAGCCCTATAAGGATCGTCTTTTTGCTCTTCCAGCCTTTCTAAAACAATCAAATGTTGAGTTCCCAGACGCTCAAGCGATTGCTCAAGGATTGGCTCTAACCGGATATTTTCTTGAGCGTCATCTCTTTGGGCCTCGCGGTATTCCGGTGCCAGAGGCTAGATCGGCTTTTGTCGCGCTGTTTTCCCATCAAAAGTCCTAATCTTTTCACGGGGGCAAAGCTTTTCGAATGCTTGCCGCGAATCAGTGGGTTGGGGTAGCGATTGGCCCTGTTTGAACGGGGAAGTATTTAATGGGCAAGCCGGTTGAGCCGCCAGAGGGATCGGGCGTAGAGGTCATATCGCTAAAGGATGCTCTCGAAGAGCGTTATCTCGCTTATGCCCTGTCAACCATTATGCACCGAGCACTGCCTGATGCGCGCGATGGTTTGAAGCC
>JAPJMW010000113.1 GCA_026461505.1 Beijerinckiaceae bacterium | reverse complement strand
CCATCAATCGCTAAATCAAGCTCCGGCGTCTCATCCAGCGTCGTCAGCGGAATCCCAAGACTTTGGGCCTGCAGACGAGTGGCCTCGGAGGTTGGAACGCAAACGAGCTTCAACATTTCAGCCTTCATGCGCTCAGCCAAAAGATCGACGAATATCTTGGCCGTCGAACCGGTACCTAGGCCTAATCGCATCCCCGATTCAACGCTTTTTAATGCCTCAGCCGCCGCATCGCGCTTCAATTGATCCAGTGTCATTTAAACGATCCAAACATCACTATCCCAAATTCAAGGCTTTTTGCCTGATTTTTCAGGAGCGGTACATACCACATGATCTTCAAACACATAGCAGATGCTCACGGCCCCTGTGCGATAATCCACCCGAAACACGCCCGCCTCATGTTCATGCCGCGAGGCTATAAGACCATATTCGGATGCTTCCGTAGGACCAGCTCCCTCACCTGCCGAATAGCAGATTGTTACGCCGTAACTGCCGTCTTTCTGGCCATATTGGCATGCCCCGACTTCACCCGTTACTCGATCAACCCGATAAATGCGATTAAGATCCGTTTGAGGAGCCGGACTAAACTCAAATTGCGCCGCCAAGGTTGGAAAGGAGAAAAACAGACCAATGATGAGGAAAAAATGCTTCATATGATCCTCCAAACTCGATCTAAATATGCCTAAACAGATTCGAAGATAGTGTCGCTCCTCAAGAAAGTGGAGACGGCTATTGACGCATGACTTTAAGTCGATCAAATCGGTTCTATGATCACACCGCCTAAAACGCTTGTATTCGACCTTGATGGCACATTAGCGGATACTGCACCGGATATTATTGCGACCCTCAATGCCATCCTAGCCTCTCTTGGGCATCCAACTTTGCCGGATCAACACGCCATAGAAATGGTTGGCAATGGGGCCCGTGCCTTGCTTGCTGCAGGGCTTAAGGCAGCAAAAGTGCCATTTGATCAACGCTTACTCGATAAACTATTTGTGCAATTTCTAGCTCATTATGAAAAGCATATTGCTGATAAGACGCAATTATATCCAGGAGTTATTGCTGCCCTTGATCGCCTCGCTAACGACGGTTTTATTTTTGCAGTTTGTACAAATAAAATGGAGCATCACGCTAAGCTTTTGCTCGAAAAACTTGGTATAAAAAATAGATTTTCTGCCATTTGTGGCCGCGATAGCTTCCCCTTTTTCAAACCAGATCCCCGACACCTCACAATGACCATCACTCAGGCCGGCGGGCATGCTGAGCATGCTATAATGGTGGGCGATTCTGGCACGGATATTAACACAGCAAAAAATGCCAAAGTACCTGTGGTTGCAGTGAATTTTGGATATTCAGAGACGTCCGTACGGCTCCTTGATCCGGACGTCGTGATAGAGCATTACGACCACCTTTATGAGGCAGTCATAATGCTCACCAAAACGCACCTTCAACCTATGTCGATATTATAGCCTAATTCGAGGGAGCAGCAGTATGATTATGCTGCCCCGCGGGCTCTGATCCCATGGCTTCAATTTTGTATTCAATGGTGATTGAACCAGCTTTTTCAAAATGAAGCGTACCAGAAATAGTCTCCCCTTCTAAAAGAGGCTTTGATAAACCCATCATCATGACGTGAAATGAGCCTGGCTTGAGAATAATGGTCTCACCAGACTTTATTTCTAGTCCCGATGGTAAAGGGCGCATTTTCATAATTCCATCGACGGTGGCCATTTCATGAATAGCCGCCATATGCACTCCGGCCACTTCAACTGCCACAAGACGGTCGCCAGATGATCCCGAATTTGTGATTTCCATGTAGCCGCCTGCGACTTCAGCCCCAATCGGCGTTGCTCTAGCCCATGGGTGATGAATATTAAGATCACCAAGTTTATAGCCATGAGCAAAGGCGAAGTTTGAAGAAAGCAAATATAGTAAAACGACAAAAGCATGCATTTTAAGGACGAATTTCATAGTTCGATGCTCCAGTTATTTCAGAATTTAAAAATAAGTTTTAAGTTAGCTGAAAGCTTCTGGTGGTGCTCTTGACCGGAAATAGATTGCATAATTAATGGACGTTAGACGTTTAATACGCCAACCAATAGTTGCCTTAATTCGATATACCAACTGTTCTGGCATCGGCCGTATATCGGCGGAAATAGCGAGGTCGGATGACGGCCCTTGACCGAGACAGCACCGAATTTGGTCATGATCGGCATGCGGAGCTCCACCGCCTAGAGGAGCAAAAGTGCCTAAATATTTGTCATTCTGGCACCAGATTTCGTCATCCGAATGCTGCCGATGAGTAAGGCCAGAAAACGCAGACAATAAAATGTAGCCAGAAAACGCGTAAACTAGAACGGTCAAAAAAATCCGTCGAATACAAATAGAAATGAACAAATTTCTACGTTTTTGACCAAAATATTGGGATTTCTTTTGCATTTCGATGCCAATTCTCTCGAAAGCAAATCCAATGGTCTAAACCAAAATGGTGGGCGCGACAGGGATTGAACCTGTGACCTCTCCCGTGTGAAGGGAACGCACTACCGCTGTGCTACGCGCCCGGTCGTTGGCACTTCTAGGCAACCGCCCGGAGCTAGTCAACATAAAGCGGGGATGAGTGTTCAGTTTAACAGACCATTTGCTGGAAGATCGTTATCATCTAACGGTAATTCATGTATGAAAATTATATCGACTCGAGCATTTATAGATTATGGCAATTTCGTTAAATTTATCAAAAATGAGCCACGGTAGAATGAAAATTGTTTCAAAAAAGCAGCAAATAATGATTTGGCGCCGCGTTTGTTCGGTCCTGTTTTCAGCGGTGACACTCATTTCAGCTAACTTGGCACTTGCGACCAGCAAACAAGATATCAAGACATATGATGAAGTTGTTGCATCTACGCCAGAAGCACAATCCCCAATTCGACGGTTTGAAACATGGTTCCCAAGCGATGAAAAACCCGGAACGGTGATCGTAAAGGCATCAGAAAAGCGACTATATCTCGTTTTGGGGGAATCGCGGGCGCTCAAATACGGAATTGGCGTTGCACGGGAAGGCTTTGAGTGGTCAGCCGAGCTAAAGGTTTCTATGAAACGGCAATGGCCAGACTGGACCCCGCCCGAAGAAATGCTTAAGCGACAGCCAGACCTTCCTAGACATATGGATGGTGGTCCAGATAACCCCCTTGGCGCCCGTGCACTTTATCTCGGTGCAACATTATACCGGATTCACGGCTCAAATGAACCCGAAACGATTGGAACAGCCGTATCTTCGGGCTGCATACGTATGGCCAACGAGGATATCATCGACCTCTACGAGCGTGTATCCGTAGGCGCTAAAGTAATTATCGAGCCTTAATCCCGGCGAAGTCCCTCAAGATCTAATCGCGCCAAATAATCACTCCACTTGGATTCGAACTGTTGTCCGAGTTCTACAAAATACCGCCAAGTATAAATTCCTGTATCATGACCATCATCAAAGCGTAGTTTGACAGCATAATTTCCCACAGGATCAAGCGACAGAATTTTTACATCTCGCTTGCCAGAAACCGTCTTTTTCTCGGACGGACTATGGCCTTGAACCTCGGCGCTGGGACTTTCAATTCTTAGATATTCGGCTTCAAATCCATAATTTGAGCCGTCTTCAAAGCGTATATTTAAAGAACGCTTGTCCGGCGACAGTCTAATTTCGGTTGGCCAACACTCATTCTGCAATTCCATTTATTTACTCATCATATATTAAATAGGAAATCCGCTTCGCCGCTACGCGGTTCCCTGCTATCATGGATTATTATTATTTGCTTAAATAATTGGAGTAAATGGTCGTATGACCTTAATTACAGACCATCGAGTTGCGCCTACCCCAATGGTCGATCCATTCGGGCGAATGGTTTCCTATTTGCGAGTTTCGGTGACAGACCGTTGTGACTTCCGATGTGTTTATTGCATGTCAGAGGATATGAATTTTTTGCCAAAGCAGGATCTATTAACCTTGGAAGAACTCGACCGGCTTTGTTCTGTATTTATTGAAAAGGGAGTTAAAAAGCTGCGGATAACGGGCGGCGAGCCCTTGGTGCGCCGCGATATTATGAAGTTGTTTAAATCCCTTTCCAATCGATTGGGCGGGCCACTTGAGGAGTTAACTCTAACAACAAACGGCTCACAACTCGAAAAATTTGCAAGCGAATTAGCAGATTGTGGGATCAAACGAATTAATGTTTCGTTAGACACGCTAGATCCGATAAAATTTCGTACCATCACGCGATGGGGGGATCTCGACAAAGTCCTAACCGGCATCGCAGCAGCACAAAAGGCTGGAATTTCTATCAAGATTAATGCCGTCGCTCTCAAAGGCATTAATGAAAGCGAAGTCGAAGCCATAATTAAATGGGCACACGACGGCGCCATGGATATTACATTTATTGAAGTTATGCCGATGGGCGATATTGAACCGGATCGGTTTGATCAATATTGGCCACTCTCCCAATTAAGAGCGCAACTTCAATCCCGCTTCACACTCGACGAAATTGACTATCGGACGGGTGGTCCTGCGAGATATGTTCGCGTCAAAGAAACGGGGGGAAGAATCGGATTCATTACTCCTTTGACACATAATTTTTGTGAAAGCTGTAATCGCGTTAGGGTCACGTGCACAGGCACGCTTTATATGTGTCTTGGCCAGGATGATGCGTCTGACCTGAGGGCGCCCTTACGCGCTTCATCTGATAATAAGTTATTATCAGATGCAATTGATCAAGCCATTTTGCGTAAGCCAAGAGGCCATGATTTTTCTATTGAACGAAATATTTCTAAACCAGCCGTTACACGCCATATGAGCGTCACGGGAGGATAATTTATAATGGATGAATTCCAGTGAGTAATACTATTTTTGATGTTATTGTGGTCGGCGTCGGCGGCATGGGCTCCGCAACCTGCTATGAGTTAGCCCGTCGCGGTCAACGTGTTCTCGGATTAGAGCGGTTCGACATTGGACATTCAATGGGCTCGTCCCATGGCGATACACGAATGTTACGATTAGGATATTTCGAGGGGCAGTCTTATGTCCCGATGGTTCTAAGGGCCCATCAATTATGGCGAGAAATAGGGGCAAAAATTGGCGACGATTTGCTAACAATCACTGGTACACTGGATATTATCGAGCCAGGCTTAGATATTGTTGAGCGTGGCGAGGCTGCATGTAAAGCTTATAATCTACCCTATGAAGTTTTAGACGCTCGGAAAATCATGTCGCGGTATCCCGCGTTTAAATTGCCCCATGATTACCGTGGCCTCTTCCAGCCCGATGGTGGCTATGTAAAAAGCGAAAAGGCAATCCTAGCCTTCACTGCATTAGCCATCGATGCCGGCGCTGAAATCCATCCGAGAGAACAGGTGCTGTCGTTTGAACCGACAGCAACAGGTGGTGTCAAAGTTCGAACAAATGCACGTACATATGAGGCAGGACGTCTCGTATTATCTCCCGGACCCTGGATCAATAAATTTGTACCCGCCTTGAAACCGGTGACACAACCTTACCGCCAAGTTTTCGGATGGTTTCGACCACTTGAACCTGAGCTATTCAAAAAGGGAAACTTTCCGAGCTTCACACTGAAAATCCCAGAAGGTCACTATTATGGATTTCCTCTATATGGACATCCTGGTCTGAAAGTTGGTGGGCCCCACCACGGACGCGAGGCCTGTGATCCGGATACTCTAATCAGAGAAAATCGTCCTTCAGACGAACAAGGTATGCGCGACTGTTTAGCGACCTACCTACCGGCAGCTATGGGCACAGCGCTACAATTAAAGGTTTGCATCTATACAATGACACCCGATGAAGATTTCATCATTGATCTTATGCCAGAGGCGCCTCAAATCGTTGTTGCATCCCCATGCTCTGGACATGGCTTTAAATTTGCTAGTGCTATGGGTGAAATTCTAGCAGATCTTGCAATGGACATAAAATCACCCTTTGATCTTTCACCTTTTCGAATTTCTCGATTTGCAGGCAATTCCTAAAGTTAGGCTTGAATAAATAATGCGTCCTGCAGCAGAAACGAAAAAAGGCGTAACTGCCATGATTATTGGTGGCGCCCTATTTGTCATCAATGATGCATTGGTTAAACTTGCTACCGAGACGATGCCACTTGGTGAGCTGCTTGTTGTTCGAGGCATCTTTGCAATTGCTTGTGTTTTATCTCTTATCATTGGCTTTGGCGACACTCGTCGAATTTTGTCGGCTGCAAAGCCTATCGTAGTTTTACGAGCTGCCTGCGAATTTTTGGTCTCGCTTTGCTATGTTACCGCTATATCTCAGCTACCAATCGGCGACTTAACAACGATCATGCAGGCTACTCCTATAATCATGACTATCTTATGCGCAGTACTGCGAATAGAGCTCGTCGACTGGCCACGCTGGATTGCTGTTTTCATAGGGTTCGCTGGCGTTTTAATGATTGCACAGCCTGGCGGAAGTAATTTTACATTATTCACGCTATCCGCATTAGCATCGGCGACTTTTGTCGCTCTGCGCGATCTCGTAACACGTAAAATTAAAGCGGAAATACCGCCAGCCGTGGTCATCTTAACAACAACAATATTCGCCTCCTGCGGCGGGTTATTATTGGGATTAACTGAAACTTGGCATATGCCATCAACTTTCGAATTCAGCCTGCTTGGCGGCGCCGCAATCATCGTGACGATCGCAAACTCTCTAATGGTAACGGCCTATCGATATGCCGATGTCTCTATTTTATCTCCGCTTCGCTATCTCGTCGTTATTTGGGCAGCCATAATGGGGTATATTGTATTTGCTGAAATTCCTGCGGGAATTGGCGCACTAGGAGCCGCACTCATTATAGGATGTGGCCTTTATACCGGGTATCATGAAAGAGCACGAACTCGACTAGCGCGAAATCAGCTACAAACCCACTAACGCTAAAATTGAAAATATACATGACATAATTCAGAAAAATCGATGCATGTTTTCAAAGCATTTCAAGTGATTTCGTAAAAAAATCTAATGCACCGAAATTTCCAGATTTCAACGCTAATGCCATCGGGTTTCCATCAGCCGCTAATGTCCATGGCACGCCCGGATCAATTTCAGGTCCTATTTCCAGCATCGAAACACCAAGTGCCGAGACAACTGCGCCAGAAGTTTCTCCTCCAGCAACGACTAAACGAGTAACACCTAGTTCAGCTAGACCAATAGCAACTTCGCCAAGCAAATGCTCCACCATAGCGCCTGCTTCATCACGCCCATAACGTTGTTGTATAGAGCGAACAATATCTGGTTCTGCCGTTGAATAAATAAGGACTGGCTTTCCTCCAAGACGAGGCGTTGCCCATTGCAAAACAATAGATGCCGACAACCGGCCTTCAGCAAGTTCTATAGGGTCTATCTCAAATGTCTCAATACCTTTGGCTTTGGCATCCGCAATCTGTCCGCGGGTTGCTGCAGAACAACTTCCCGCCAAGATTGCAGAGTGGCCTATTGGAGCAATAAAATTGTCCTTATCCGATTTTTCTAGGAGCAGTCCTGCTTTTCTAAAATTATCAGGAAGCCCAATCGCAATCCCAGATCCACCCGTTAAAAGCTTTTGCCCAGCAAATGCATTTCCGAGCACACGCAAGTGATCATTCGTCACGGCATCCGCGACGCCAATTGCAGCACCATTTGCGGCCAATGCTTCAAAAGCTTGTCGTACAGCATCGGAGCCATTTTCAACCGTAGCAAATGAAACAAGGCCAACCGGCAACGTCGTTTGTGGCTGAAGAACTCGAACTAAATTAGAATCCTTCATAGGTGTTAATGGATGATCTTTCATAGGGCTGTCAGACAACAGAGATGCGCCAACAAAAAGGTGCCCTTGAAAGACTGAACGCCCATTAGCCGGAAAAGCCGGGCAGGCAATGGTATACGGCGCTCCTAGACGTTGCATAAGAGCATCTATAACCGGACCAATATTTCCTTTACTGGTTGAATCAAATGTAGAGCAATATTTAAAGAGTATCTGTTGCGCGCCGGCTTGTAATAAGGCATCACAAGCAACCAACGACCACTCCACCGCTTCATTCGGCGGATTTGTTCGGGATTTCATAGCGACGACGACGGCATCCGCATCCGGAAATTGTGTAGAAGCTGTTGGAACACCTACCGTTTGAACAACACGCATTCCCTCCCGAGAAAGCATAAGAGCAACATCCGTTGCTCCCGTTAGATCGTCGGCTATAACACCCAATAACATATCTTTTACCTTACCATTTAACAGAAAACGTAGATTTCAGATCTAATATTTCGGTTTCATTTAGCTGGGGTAATCTTGCCTCGCGCGTCAAGAACCAAAGCTTTGCGGTTTCTTCTGCCTCTTCAAGGGCATGTGCGGCATTTGAAATACTATCATGCCAAAATGTCGGTCCTATACGTGCAAGCAACACGCCTCTTACAAAAGGAACATAAGGCTTAACATCGTCAATCACCGAAGGGTTGCCCGGTCGCTTATAAGAAATAAGAGGTATACGGCCCGCCTTCATTATTTGATATGGCGTGAGTGGAGGTAATATGTTGTCCGTATCAACGCCTTCTAGAAGTGACATGGCCACTAAATAGGTAGAATGCGTGTGCACGATGGCACGCAAATTATCGTCCGCCTCATAAATGGCACGATGAAGCCGAATTGTTTTCGATCCGCGATCACCTGAGATCTGCTCTCCATTGTGATCCAATTTGGCAATCTTTTCAGGATCAAGATATCCCAAACATGCATCCGTTGGCGTTATTAAAAATCCATCCGACAGTCTTGCCGAAATATTCCCGGCCGTGCCAACCGTATAGCCGCGCGAATAAAGACTAGCTCCTATTCGACATATTTCTTCACGAAGTTTTGCTTCTGTACTCACGACGATACCCTTGTGATTAATCGAAATCGAATGATACGCAAGATTTGTACGAGCGCCGTCAAACGTTCTTCTTCGATTGTTCCATCGATCCGGTTCGAAAAAGACTCCAAAATTTGATACTTATTCGCTCCAGTAACCGCAAAAATAAAAGGGAACCCGAATCTTAAACGGTAAGCATCGTTAAGCTTATGAAACTGCGCAAACTCTTCATTATTAAGAGTATCAAGTCCAGCACCTTTTTGTTCGCGCTTTGATTCATCGGCCATTTGATCCATAAGGGCGGCCCGGCCGGCTAAATCAGGATGAGCTAAAATCAATTGCATTTGATGATGCTCATCCGCATCTAATACGGCTCGTTGAAATGCTAATACCATCTTGTCATGGTCGGGAAACGGTCGAGCAAAATCAGCTTTTTCAGCAACCCATATTGAGTGCTCCGCTATATCACCGAATTGCAATGTGAATTCGCCAGCCGTTAAGGCATTTACCTCCTCGAGAGATAGTGGACCACTCATTGTGAAGCAATCCAAGAACCAAGGATTGCTCGCTCCTTATCCGTGATGCCTGTTTCGTTACCAAGAGGCATTGCATTACCCTGAACGGCCTGAACTAATATTTGGGCGGAGTTCTTTTTAATTCCATCGATCGTATCAAGCACAACCCCTTTAGGAGGCTCTCCACCTTTAAATCCATCATGAGTCGGGTTTGCTTGATGACACATGACGCAATGTGTTTGTGTTATTTTTAACACGTCTGCATCAGATGCTTTGGTTGACGGGGCGATCGATACAGGCGCCGTCCACCAAATAGTTACGATCAGAGCCAACGCAGCAACAGGCAAAGCCCATGCAACACTTTGAGGGGTATCGCCCGCATCAACACGATTAAGAAAATGTCGGATTAAGCCACCGGCCAAGACGATTAAGGCAACGACAAGCCAACTCGTCGGATGGGAATATAGAAAAGGAAAATGATTTGAGACCATAAAAAGAAGGACTGGAAGTGTAAGATAATTATTATGAAGCGAACGTTGCTTTCCAATTTTCCCAAGCTTTGGATCCGGAGCCTCACCCTTTAATAATGAAGTCGTAATCTTCTTTTGATTGGGAATAATCACATTAAAGACGTTAGCCGCCATGATGGTGCCTACCATCGCACCGGTATGAATAAAGGCACCGCGCCCAGAAAACACATGTGTAAAAACAAATGCTGCGACAACAATTAAAATATAAACCGAAAATGCTAACCAACCAGTATGGGCGCCAATGGATGATCTGCAGAGCGCATCATAGGATAACCATCCAGCTAACAAAAAAAGTACCGAAAAAATGATGGCTTCGCCGCCTGTCATAGGCAGCACCGTTGGATCGACCAAAAATGCAGTCGCATTCCAATAATATTGAACAGCCAAGAGAGCAAAGCCCGTTAGGAAAGTAAGGTAGGCCTCCCATTTAAACCAATGAAGGTCGTCAGGAAGTGTAGACGGTGCAACCAGATATTTTTCAACGTGATAAAATCCGCCACCATGCACCAACCATGATGTACCGAGAACACCGTCCGATTGTTCGGGCCGAGCCCTTAGAGAAAAATCAAGCCATATGAAATGGAAACTGGCACCGATCCACGCTATTCCAACAATCAGATGAAACCAGCGGATCAGAAGATTAAGCCAGTCTAGAGCAAAAGCGGTCATCACGAGAACCTCAGTATTGAATCTTATCTGGCTTTGCAGCCCATGCGGCAAATGCATCGGTGGCATCTTGTCGAGGATGGTGTTCCATTTCTAAGGAACGATCACGAGGAGCTTTTGGAACTTCATCATAGATAAAAGCATCGTCAAATCCGATAGCTGCCGCCTCATCGCGTGTATTCGCGTAGACGATCCGGGATAACCGAGCCCAATACGCGGACGCCAAGCACATTGGGCATGGCTCACAGCTCGTGTAGAGCGTAGCACCTTTAAGTTCAAAGTGCCCCACAGCCTCACATGCCCTGCGAATAGCCGTTACCTCTGCATGAGCTGTCGGATCGTTCGACGATGTGACCATGTTCCAGCCTTCAGCAAGCACTTTACCATCGCGCGCAATAACGGCACCAAAAGGCCCACCTTGGTTTGCTTCCATACGCTCTCGGGACAATTTTATCGCCCGTGCCATAAAGAGATCATCATCGCTCATCGAATTTTTCCGTTTATGCCACTATCTCTGGAACGTCCTGCCGAAATGAACCCTGTTCGGAACGTTTACGCAAGCCCTCTTGTCGTATCAGCAGATCGGCAGCTACTGATGCCGCAATTACAGAGGGCTCTTTGCCTGATATTCCCGTTGTGCCGATTGGGCAATGTAGACGGGCAATATCTTTATCATTAACGGCCAGAGATCTGAGTCTGTTTTGAAACCTAATCCGTTTCGTTTCCGAACCGATTAGGCCAACATAGGCAAGATCAGTCTTTTTAAGTGCTGCTTCAACGATCTCAAAATCTAAGGAATGTGAATGCGTCATTATAAGGACAAATGTACCACTTGTGGTTTTGATGATTTCTCCCGCAGGAGCTTCCGAAACAATCGCTCGCGCCGATTGGACGATTAAGGCTGGAAATGCATCTGCCCTGCTATCAACCCATTTAAGATTAAAAGGTAGCGGAGCCAATGCAAGTGCTATTGCCCTACCGACATGCCCCGCACCGAAAAGCATAACGTCGGTGCGGTCTTCAACGATCTCGCTTTCGCCTCTTTGAAAAAGGACTGGCCTGTCTTTGGCAACAAAAATTTCGGTTAACGTTCGAACCCGACCACCGCAACATTGGCCAAGATCAGGCCCCAACGGCCAATCGCGCTCATGCAGGTCAGATCCCGTTTCAGACATTAATCTGATCGCATCATTTAATGCTGCGAATTCAAGTGCGCCCCCGCCAATTGTACCAATGATGCCACCATTCTTCGTCACGGCCATTCGGGTGCCTACGCCGCGTGGGGTTGAACCATCGGCCTTAACGATAGAAATAACCGCAACGGTTCCCTCGCTATCGAGTATCTCGCTCACTTGGTTCCAAAAGTTGATCACTTAATATTCCGATTCAACCTATTCATCCAGAGATTCAACTCGTTTATCCGATTGATGAGTCGTCGCCACGATCATGTTCTCGTTAAAGCTATGAATCAGAACCCGCCGCCGCCGCCAAGGGCTTGAACTGCTTTAAGAATTTCCTCAGGCGTTGCAGGCGCATTAAGTGGCACTGGTGTCCCAGGTTGAAGCGACTGGATGGCATTCAGGATCGCGGAAAATACTGAAATTGCTAACATAACCGGAGGCTCGCCTACAGCCTTAGAGCGGTAGACCGTATCCTCGCGATTGGCTCCATCAAAAAGGGCTACCCTAAAATCCTCAGGAATGTCCGAGGCAACCGGTATCTTGTAAGTCGATGGTGCATGAGTTCTCAAACGACCCTTTGAATCATAAACGAGCTCCTCTGTCGTCAACCACCCAAGGCCTTGAACAAAGCCGCCTTCGATCTGCCCGATATCGATCGCGGGATTCAATGATTTTCCGACGTCGTGTAAAATATCAACACGTTCCAATTTCATTTCACCAGTCAATGTATCAATTGCTACTTCACTGCATGCTGCACCATAAGCAAAATAATAGAAGGGGCGCCCTACTGCTGACGCTCGATCCCATACAACTTTAGGCGTTTTATAGTGGCTCGCTTCCGACAAATGGACCCTATTGCTATGGCACGCTTTGGCTAAAGCTGAAAATGCAATGGTTTCGTTTCCGACCAACACAACGTCATCACGAAAAATTACATCGACAGGATTAATGCCATAGGATTGAGCCGCAAAGACTGCCATCCGCTCTTTAATGGCACGGGCGGCAAGCATAGCGGCCATTCCATTAAGGTCAGTACCTGCGGATGCTGCTGTTGGCGACGTATTGGGAACTTTGCCTGTAGAAGTTGCCGTTATCCGGACACGATTAAGCGAGATGCCAAACTCTTCAGCAACAATTTGAGCAACTTTAAGAAATAAACCCTGCCCCATTTCAGTGCCGCCATGATTCAGATGAACTGAACCATCGGAATAGACATGAACCAAAGCGCCAGCCTGATTCATCTGCGTGAGCGTAAATGAAATGCCAAATTTTACAGGTGTTAACGAAATTCCTCGACGAATAAGCGGTGATTCTTTATTAAAATTATCAATCTGTAACCGACGTGTGCGGTAGTCTGAACTCACTTCTAATTGTGAAACCAATTCATGAAGCACATCGAAGTCTTCAACATCCATTCCAAACGGAGTCTTGTTTTTGCCATCGGAATAAAAATTGGCTTTACGGATATCGAGAGGATCGCGGCCGGTCGCGGAAGCAAGCGCATCAATCAAACGCTCCATGGCCAGCATACCTTGAGGGCCTCCAAATCCACGAAATGCGGTGTTGGAGACCGTATTCGTCTTTAACCTACGGGATGAAATTTTTACATCGGGAATATAATAAGAATTGTCCGAGTGAAACATAGCTCGATCAACAACGCCTTGGCTAATGTCAGCTGAATAACCACATCGAGCCAGTAAGGAAATATCGACAGCGCGTATTTTGCCATCACTATCGGCGCCCAACTCCCAATCAACGCGGAAATCGTGACGTTTTCCGGTCAACATCATATCATCGTCACGATCAAGCCGGATCTTACACGGCTTACCGGTAATTTTAGCTGCTAAAGATGCAATGGCGGCCCACTGCGTTGCTTGGCTTTCTTTTCCACCAAATCCGCCCCCCATGCGTCTAACTTCGCAAGTAACTTGAGCGTCAGAAATACCAAGAACCCTTGCTACAACATGCTGGACTTCCGTCGGATGTTGACTGGATGAATATACGAGGATTTCATCAACCTCTCCAGGAATTGCAAGCGACACTTGTCCCTCAAGATAGAAATGCTCCTGACCACCAATGTGGAATTGGCCCGATAATGAAATAGGCGAACCGGCCAAAGCCTCACCCGTATTACCACGTCCAAATTCATAATTTGGCAAAACGGTCTCATTACGTTCGATAGCGTCTTCAACCGTTACAGAAGGCACTTCTTCGTCAAAAGCACTTTTCACAAATCGAACCGCACGACGCGCCGCATCTCTTGTAGTGGCTACAACAGCGAACATCGCCTGCCCGACAAATTCAACTCGGTCGCCTGCAAACATTGGATCGTCACCCATGACGGGGGACACGTCATTCTTACCTGGAATATTTTCAGCAGTGATGACAGTTACAACTCCCGGCGCAGACCTTACAGCATCAAGGTCAAGGCTCGTTATATTACCGCGCGCAATAGGTGATCCTCCAATGGCAATATGGAGAGTACCTTCAGGCTCAGGCATGTCATCAATGTAGGTGGCCGCCCCCTGAACGTATAGGGCGGCCGAGTCATGAACTAGCGATTTACCAACATGCCTTAGGGGCAGTTTAGCTGTATCCGTTACATCACTCGGCGGCATGCGCGGCCTCCCTTAGACCAGCGATCCTAGTCGACGAAGAAGGAACTCCGGCAATTTCAGCTAAAGCTTTAATAACAAGATTTCGTGCAACCCGCATTCGATATTCCGCCGAGGCACGGTGATCGGATAGTGGCGCAAAATCTAACAATAAACCTTCTGCTCCCGCACGCCATGTCGTGATGTCTTTAATAGGAAGCCCAATAATTGCAGCTTCCGCGGAACGCGCCCGTTTTGGTGTTCCAGCCATACCACCCAACGCTATACGGGCTTGGGTTATCAAACCTTCTTCGACCGTAATCCGAAAAGCAGACATAACGGCAGAAATATCTTCATCCCGACGTTTTGTGATTTTGAACAGGCGGATATGATCGCTTTCACTTGGCTTTTGTAGAATCACGCGCCTTAAATATTCACCTGGTTCACGGTTTTGCTTTTTGTAAGCAATAAAATAATCTTCGAGTGCAACCATCCGTGTGGCCAAACCAGCCCTTAATTCCACCGCAGCATCGAGTATAATGAAACATGGCGGCCAATCACCAATTGGCGAGCCATTCGCAATATTACCTACTACTGTTCCAGATGATCGAACTTGTTTCGAACCAAAGCGAGTTAGGATTTCTTTAAAGTCATGGTCAATCGCCTCAAGGTAGGGCGCAGCAGCTTCATGCGTCACGCCTGCTCCAAAACTAAGGATTGATTCAGTTTCTTCTACGGCCGTTAACGCTCGAATCCGACCTAACCAAATCAATCTTTTGATAGGTGCTAAACCCTTCGTAATCCAAAGCCCTACATCGGTAGCACCAGCAATCAGGGTCGCATCAGGGTATTTCTGTATTAAAAATGCTAGCGAGGACTCAGCCGCAGGTGCTGCAAAAAAAGTTTCATCATCGCCAACGAAAACATCTTCAAGCGAACGAAACTGTTTGAATAACTCTAGCGTTTGTTCAGCTTTATCATCAAAAACATCTGGCAAACGGTTCGAACACGCTTCAAGAGCCGCATCAATAATAGGACGATACCCAGTACAACGACAGAGATTTCCTGCTAGTGTGCTATTAACATCGGAACGATTGATCGCTTCTTTGCCTGAATGTGATAAGGCAAAAAGGCTCATGACGATCCCTGGTGTACAAAATCCACATTGGGAGGAATGATTCTCAACCATCGCCTTTTGCACTTTATGCAGCCCGTCGGATGAAGCTAAATCTTCAACAGTAATAATTTCTGTTCCATCGACTTGGCCTAAAAGCAAAATGCACGCATTAACTGGTTCGTAGACCAATTTTCCATCGCGTTCGCGTGCTAAGACAACTGTACAAGCACCACAGTCTCCTTCCGCGCACCCTTCCTTCGTACCGGTCGATCTCTCCTGTAGTCGCAGCCAATCGAGAAGAGTAGTTTTAGGATCTATGTTGTCAACATCGACCCGCTGGCCTCGTCGAATGAAACTGATCGTAGACCGAGGCATCGGTTAGCTCCCCCTATAGGTTGAAAAGCTAAATGGGGAAACCAGCAAAGGAACGTGATAATGGCGACGTTCAGAAATACCAAAACGAATTGGGACCTGGTCTAAAAAGGCCGGATCTGGGAGGGAAATGCCACAATTTCGAAAATAGTCACCAACATCAAAAAGAAGTTCAAATTTTCCGAATTGGAATTCATCCCCTTCTAGCAGGGGCTGATCCACCCGACCGTCAGAATTCGTCACGGCTTGCTTCATAATCTTTCCATCAGAAAGCCTAATTAGCTGTAGCGTCATTCCCGCTGCTGGACGCCCATGAGCTGTATCTAAAACGTGAGTCGTAAGTTTCATAACTACTATCCTGCACCAATTAAGATGCTAGCTAAAGAGGCAAGATGGTCTCGGTACTTTCAATTCTATCCGAACCGATATTCCGTAATTTGGCGATAAATCTGCTCCGGACGCAAGATTGGACTTGGAAAATGTGCAATATTTGGACTATTTGGAGCGTTTTGCGGCTCTAAACACAGCCCCGAATGTGGTTTAAGAGGCTGATCGGAAATGCCTAAGACGGGAATATCCAAGTTTACTGCATCATAAAATTGGATGCAGGGCTCCGTTGTAAAAACCTCCATAGAAAGTTGGTTCTTTGGAGAAAATACCGTCGCTGCGTGCCTTAGACCTTGATCAGCTGCTCTAAGGAAAAAATTTTGATCATAGGCAAAATGGCGTCCATTAGCTCTGGGCATCATGATTGGCCGAAATGAGCGAAAATCATAAACAGTTTCAGAAACTTGCTTAATTTCTCCCGTTGGAATGAGTTCATGATCTAAACAAGAAATAAAATCAGCGGGGAGCATTAATTGAAGGCCCAAAATATCCGACGATCCATCAAGGTTAAAATAAGAATGAAGGGCAAGATTGATAATTGTCGGAGCATCCGTTGTTGCCATTAGTTCCGTGCGTATCGTTCCCGGTTCCGTTAAGCTGTAGCGGCATGTTACGGTTAAGTTACCAGGAAATCCTCCGTCTCCATCCTTGGAAAATAACACCAAAGTAGCCGAATTTTCATTAAAATCAGCTAAATTCCAAAGTCTTTGACCAAATCCTGAGGCCCCTCCATGGAGAGAGTGTTTGCCGAGAAAATTCTGCTCGACCTGATGCTGAACGCCATCAATCGAAAAACGCCCGTCGCGAATTCGGTTTGCAAAGCGCCCGGCAATGGCACCCAAATGGGGTGAATGAGCAATATAATCTTCAAGTCTATTAAGGCCCAAAACCACGCGCTGTTCCCGCCCCTTCCACGGTACGCGGAAATCACGAAGAACAGCACCCCAGGACAAAATCTTGGCTTCGGCGCCAGAATTATTTCGGATCGTTACTTCAAAAACAGGCTTACCGTTTATTTTGCCGAACTCAATCATGGTCATGGCAAGAATCCATCATCACCCCATATAGTTTTACCAAGTTCCGATGTTTGGCATCGAAATCCATGGCTCAGATAGCGGGAGAGCCTCACCACGCTGTAGAATTTCAAAAGAAATACCGTCCGGGGATTTAATAAATGCCATCCGCCCATCCCGAGGAGGCCGATTGATAACAACACCTTTGTCCATAAGATCTTGGCAATACTCGTGGATATTATCCACACGATAGGCCAAATGGCCAAAATTTCGCCCGCCTGTATAATCGTGCTCGTCCCAGTTATACGTTAACTCTAAAGCCGGAGCTGAATTCTTCGAAAAGGCCTCGACATCGCCAGGTGCAACTAAAAAAATTAAAGTAAACCGACCCTTTTCGTTCTCATATCGACGAACTTCAACAAGACCCATTTTATTGCAATAAAAATCAAGAGATTGTTCAATATTTCCAATACGAACCATCGTATGTAGATATTCCATCATAGTATAGCCTCCCCGACGCAAAAAAAACTGCTTTCAACATGAACGTGACGCAAGAATGTTGCAAGAGCGATATCAAATGCAAAGTTACCAATTTCTGCTAGATCAATCGTTGACCGACAGGTTGAGGCGCGCTAGGCGGGAGCAAAAGGGGTAATCCAATGTCTGATGCCAAAGAAAATGCCGCCCTGTCGTCCATTGCAGCCAGCGTTATCATTACGCTCGGAAAAGGTTGGGCCGGTCTAGCGACGGGATCACTCGCACTTATTTCGGATGCAGCTCACAGTCTATTGGATGTCGCCGCAACAACGATGACTTGGTTAGCGATCCGAGCGGCGGCAAAGCCAGCGGACGAGGATCATCATTACGGTCATGGTAAGGTCGAGTCTGTTGCAGCTTTAGTCGAAACAGCATTTTTATTTCTGCTATCGGGCGCGGTGGCCATTGAAGGAATCCGGCGGCTTTGGGAAGAACATTCGGTCGTTAAAGTGAACTGGCTGGCAATATTCATTTTAATTATATCAATTGCAATTGATGGTTGGCGCTTCAACGCTCTAAGACGAGTTGCAAAAGAAACTCACAGTGAAGCCTTAGCCGCAGATGCTCTGCATTTTTCATCGGATCTAATAAATTCAACTCTCATATTGGCAGCATTTGGTGCTTCTGCACTAGGATATCCGCAAGCCGACGCTCTAGTAGCAATTGGTGTGTCTATCTTTATCGCCGTGGCAGGTTATCGTTTAGCACAAAGAACTTTAAATACATTATTAGATACTGCCCCTATAGGTTCAGCCGATCAAATTAAAAAATTGACTTTGGCAGTTCCAGGCGTTGTAAAAATTGAAGATATAAAAGCTCGACAAGTTGGGGCTGATCTCTTTGTAGAGATCGAAATTAGCGTTGCACGGTCAATGCCATTCGATCGAGTTGGTATACTCAAAGAATTGATCATATCCGCTATACGTTCCGATTTTGCGCAAGCAAGCATAACGGTAACAGCGACACCCGTAACGCTTGACGAAGAGACTGTTCTTGAACGTGTAATTATTATTGCTGCTCGCCGGCGAATTCCTGTTCACCATGTTACCGTTCAGGAAATTGAGGGAAAATTATCAGTAAGCCTCGATTTGGAAGTTGACGGTAAGATGTCTTTAAGCGATGCGCACACCGTAGCTAGTCAACTCGAAAATGCAATACAGGATGAGCTTGGTCAGGAAACAGAAGTAGAGACCCATATTGAACCGCTTGTCATTTCAAGTATGATTGGACGTGATGTTGATGAACGGCGTCGGCAACATATCGCTAGTTCTTTAATAACTAATGCCTTTGCAAGCCAAACGATTACCGACATCCACAATGTTAGGGTTCGTGAAACAGAGCATGGATTAATCGTTAATTATCATTGCCGCGTAGCCCCGCAGCTTAATGTAACTTATGTCCATGAAGCAGTTGATCAATTGGAACATATGGTACGAAAAGATAATCCTAATATTTTAAGGATCGTTAGCCATACCGAGCCAACACGACAATAAGTACCCTTACGTCAGCGTATTTAACAGACAGTTAACGTAAAAACTCCATAATAATTGAATACAGATTTCATCAAAAGGCCAATCGATGCGTACCGATACCCCCCAAGTCGTCCGTTTGTCGGAATATAAAAAACCCGATTGGCTAATTGATGATGTCCATCTCGATGTAACGCTTGATGACGGACGTACAAGGGTAATCGCAAGCATTTCCTTGCGAATGACAGACAACGGAACAGATGGTCCATTGGTGCTCGATGGCGATGAGTTAGTCCTCGAAAGTATTGCGATCGACGGGAATACGCTGCCGGCATCAGCCTATCGCATTGGACGTAAAACACTAACTTTGCTAGAAACGCCTAAGGTACCTTTTGTTCTTACAATTATTACTCTCCTAGATCCGGCTGCAAATACCCAGTTGATGGGGCTGTATAAATCATCTGGCATTTATTGCACGCAATGTGAGGCTGAAGGGTTTCGTCGAATAACCTACTTCCTTGATCGGCCCGATGTGATGGCCATCTACACAACACGAATTACAGCCTACAAAGCCGATGCTCCCATACTTCTTGGCAATGGAAATAAAATTCAATCCGGGGACCTTGCCGACGGTTGGCACTATGCCGTGTGGCATGATCCTCACCCAAAGCCTTCCTATCTTTTTGCATTAGTCGCTGGAAACCTCGGAAAGGTTGGGGGCTCATTTACGACGCGTTCGGGCAAGCCTATTGAATTAGGAATCTATGTTGAAAGTGGTAAAGAAAATAGAGCTTCTTATGCACTTGATGCCCTAATTCGGTCGATGAAATGGGACGAGGAGATTTTTAATTGCGAATATGATCTTGATGTATTCAATATTGTGGCCGTTTCCGACTTCAACATGGGTGCGATGGAAAACAAAGGTCTAAATGTTTTCAACGATAAATATATATTAGCAAGTCCTGAAACAGCCACCGATTCCGACTATGCCAATATTGAAGCAATCATAGCACACGAATATTTTCATAATTGGACCGGAAATAGAATTACCTGCCGTGACTGGTTTCAGCTTTGCTTAAAAGAAGGATTGACCGTTTATAGAGATCAAGAGTTCAGCGCCGATGAGCGTTCGCGCGCGGTTAAGCGTATCGCGGATGTCAAGACGCTGCGCTCGCAGCAATTCACGGAGGATTCAGGCCCCCTTGCTCATCCTGTTAGACCTACAGAATATCGAGAAATAAATAATTTTTATACACCCACTGTCTATGAAAAAGGTGCGGAAATTATCCGCATGCTTAAAACATTAATTGGTAAAGAAAAATTTCGTGAAGGCATAGCTCTTTATTTCTCAAAATATGATGGAACTGCAGCCACAATTGAAGAGTTTTTAACTTGCTTTGCTAAAGTAAGTAATCGTGATTTGGCACACTTTGCGAAATGGTATGATCAAGCCGGAACCCCACGGGTGTCTATTGTTGAAGATTATAACCCCGAAGAAAAGTACTATAAACTTATATTTAGCCAAAAAACGTTTGCTACTCCGGGGCAACCAATTAAAGAGCCTCTCGTCATTCCAATAGAGCTCGGCTTTATAAATCAAAATGGAACGGAGGCGGTGCTCAAAACATCTCATCGCGATTATACCAACAATATTTTCGTTCTAACTGAAGCAAGCAGTGAGCTGATTTTCAATGATGTTAGTACAAAGCCGATTTTGTCAGCATTAAGAGGATTTTCTGCTCCGGTTATTTTAGAAACAAATACTTCTGATGATGATCGTTTGGTACTTCTTTCATATGATAGCGATACATTTAATAGATGGCAGGCCGTACAAGGCTATGCAATGAAACTATTAATATCGGGCGCTGATCAAATTCGTTCTGGTCAAGCGCCTCAATTTGACCCACGCTTCGCCGAAGCACTTTCGCAAGTTTTAAAGGGCGATGATCATGCCTTTATCGCGCAACTGCTAACTTTGCCAAGTGAAGGTGATATCGCACGTGAAATATCCATGAACATAGAACCAGATTCTATCAGAGATTCCAGGTACCTATTAAAACAATTCATAGGCAAGCACATAGGTCGCCAAATTGAGCAAATTTGTACTAAACTGACCACTACGGAGAGTTATAGACCCGACGCAGAGGGTTCAGGGCGCCGTGCTTTGCGCAACGTATTGCTTGATATCCTTTCGACTGGATATCCAGAGATTGGCCTTAAATTAACGTCCGAACAGTATCAAAACGCCGATAATATGACAGATCGATTTGCAGCCCTGTCCATCATCGCTCAACACGCTGGTGATGTCCGAGAAGATACGCTCAATCATTTCGCTCAAATATATGGTAACGATCCTCTTGTTCTGGATAAATGGTTTTCATTACAGGCGGCGATTCCGGAAGATGGTACGTTGGCTCGCGTACTTAAACTTATGGAACATCCAGGCTTTTCAGCCCGGAATCCTAACAGGCTTCGATCATTGGTTGGGTCTTTTGCTGCATCAAATTTATCTCAATTTAATCGAAAAGATGGCGCCGGCTACGAGTTTGTTTCAAAGATCGTAATTCAGACAGATCTTTCAAACCCGCAAGTCGCCGCACGCCTCTTAGGCGCCTTTAAGACATGGCGGTCCTTGGAACCAAAACGTCGCTCTTTGGCCCAGACCGCTCTCCAAACTATTGAGCGACAAGAAAAGTTGTCGCCCGATGTTAGCGATATCGTCATGCGTACATTGGCTGAAAATTAACTATTTGATTCAAAATCTTAACGTAAGGCTCTGCAATAATTTGGCTCGGATAAAAAAATTCAGATAATACATTATTAACCTCTAGACAAATCAGCCTAACACGATTCTTATCGCACTGATTCGGGGGCGGGCTGGCGGCAGCCCTTCTCAGTTCTATCAAGTTTAAAAGCCAAAGAGGTTAATGATGGCTCGTGCGCGCACGGCCAGCACGCACTCGCGTGCGGCTACGATTCAGGGAATGGCTCGATCTGTAGCCCATCCAGCCTATTCTAAAATCATCGCGGCAGAACCATGGCTTCGTAAATTAGTACCCGTGCTCGTTGTTATCGTCGTACTAATCCTTGGCACATCGGCGTGGTTAGAAATCCAGACTTCGGAATTGGATGCCATTAACGCACTTTCAATTGAAACTGAATTAGCAACGGCGCTTTCGCGCGACGAGATCCTTAAAACGATCGGCGAGCGCGCACCAATCTCGATTGAAAATCCTCAGGCGGTATTAATGACCGCCATACCTTCTATCCTAGCAAAGTCAGGGCGTGTCATCATCCTGACGGACACAAACGGCATAATGAAGGCTGTGATACCTAGCAATGCTGCCGTTCCGAACGATATACCAAACTTTGATCTTTTGAAATTCACCCACTCACCCTTCGGCGTGGTGTCTACCGTCATTGAAAGCCTTTCGGGACGCACCCTTGTGTCTGTAACGCGCCTACCAGCACCTCTTGGCGAATTGGCAATTTATACGCCTATCGATCAAAATCTTTCCGCTTGGCATAAGCGTTCGGGCTCACTCTTATCGATGCTGTGTGCAGCTCTACTCACGATAGCAGGCTTGGGCGCCGCCTATTTTTGGCAAGCCTATCGCGTGAGGCAATCCGATGTCATCGTTGAAAAAGTCCTTGAACGCCTTGACCTTGCTCTCAATCGCGGTCGATGCGGCCTATGGGACTGGGATATTTCACGCGGCACGATCTATTGGTCGGATTCGATGTATGACATGTTGGGATTAAAACGGCAGGCAGAGTTTCTATCCTTTGGCGATGTAAACAGTCGCGTCCATCCTGACGATCGAGATCTATATGCCATAGCCGACCAATTAGCAGCCGAACAAACGAACGCGGTAGATCACGCCTTCCGAATTCTTGATGCCCATCAAGATTGGGTTTGGGTCCGTGCGCGCGCCGAATTAGTTTATGATGATGCCACACAATCGGCTCATCTGGTTGGCATCGTGGTTGATATAACTGAGCAGCGCCGCACAGCAGCGGAACGCGCTACCGCTGATCTTCGCCTCCACGATGCCATCGAAACTATTGGTGAAGCCTTCGTCTTATGGGACGCGGATAACCGCCTCGTAATGTGCAATTCAAAATTTCAAGATCTTCATTATCTGCCACAGGAGTTAACCCGCCGCGGCACACCCTATGAAGCACTTAAGCCATATCTTGCACATTTTATTCCTAATATACGTCGTGAACAATTGGACGAAGGTGATTCCAGCGCGAAGAGTTATGAAATGCTCTTACCAGAGGGCCGCTGGCTCCAAGTGAATGAACGTCGCACTAAAGACGGCGGCTATGTGTCTGTCGGAACCGACATTACAGCGCTAAAAACCGAAGAGCAGCGCTTCCTCGAATCCGAGCGAAAATTGACTGCAACAATTTCTGACCTTCGACGTTCCCGTGTTACCTTGGAAACACAAGCAGAACAATTATCACGCCTTGCGGAACGATATTTAGAGCAAAAGGCTGAAGCCGAGAGCGCAAACCGCGCTAAATCGGAATTTTTAGCAAAAATGAGTCATGAGTTGCGTACGCCTCTCAATGCTATTCTTGGATTTGCTGAAATCATGGATGCTGAAATCTATGGGGCGCTTGGCCATCCAAAATACAAAGATTACAGCCATGATATTTCACGCAGTGGACAAGCGTTGCTAACAATTATCGCAGATATTCTGGACATGGCCGAACTCGAAGCCGGGCGTATTCGAATTAACAAGCATCCTCTCATTTTGAACGACGTGGCACAAATGACCATCGATCAAATGAAAGAATTCGCCGAAGCAAAATCACAAAAAATCATCGCAAATCTTTCGGCTGAAACACCGCTGCTCGCCGATCAGCGTGCGTTTGAGCGTATTATTTCACATTTGCTCTCGAATGCCATCAAATTTACCCCGGAGGGTGGGCGTATAACCGTTACGACCCGTGAAGTATCAGGCGCCGTTAATCTGTATGTTGAAGACAATGGAATAGGCATTCCAAAAGAGGCACTTGCCAAATTAGGACGCCCATTTGAATGGGTCGAACTTGATGCTAAAAAGCCGACGGAAGGTGCAGGCTTAGGTCTTGCCATTGCAAGGTCCTTTACCGAGCTTCATGGCGGGACGCTTACAATTCGCTCGACGGAAGGTTCGGGTACGACAGTTCTCGTCAGGCTTCCCATACGTCTCGATGCACCACTAGAACAGGCAGCCTGAAGTCAATTCTGATTTCAAATATTAAACAACGAGCGTCTTTTCAAAAATCATTCTAATCTTCGCCTGCATCTGTTTGAGATGGCTATCAAGCAAGCGAAAATCTGGTAGCCCGATTATTGCTGCTAGTCGCTTTAAAAAAGAATGGTCGGCAGTTGTTGGATTAAACTCACCAACGACCATTGCCCGTTGCCACTGGATTAAATCACGCATGAGGCCGTAACCCTCCAATAGGCAAACGGCATCTTCAATAGCAATGATGCTTGCCTCACGTGCGGCCATAAGTATGTCAGCGGTATTGTATTGCCTGAGTGAACTCACAGAATTGGCGTGCAGAAGCACGAGCGTCTGGGCGATAAACTCAATATCCATAAGTCCGCCTCGCGCGAGCTTTAAATCCCATGAATCCGCGTCGCCCTTTTCCTGAGCAATTAAATTACGCATTGCAATGACATCGTTGACCAATCGATTGTGATTTCGCTGCATTGAGATGATGTTTTGGAGATCGTTAGCAACGAGTGCCATAAACTCTTTTTGTCCTGCCACCGGCCTCGCGCGAACCAAGGCAAGATGTTCCCACGTTTCAGCTTCTCCCTCGGCATGATAGCTTAGAAAGCCATGATATTGCGTTGCAGCCGGCCCTTTATTGCCCGAGGGTCTTAGTCTCATATCAACGGCATATAGTGTGCCCTGCCGAGTAGGAACCGTAAGAGCACTTATTAATCTGTTTGTTAGGCGTCCATAATAGACCACAGGGTCAAGCGGCCGGGTGCCATCACTTTCACCGCCAGACACATCAAAATCATATAGCACAATCAGATCAAGATCCGATGTAGCCGTCATTTCACGCGAACCTAGCCGCCCCATTCCTAAAACAGCTATTCTACCACCCTTAACCTTGCCATGATCGCGCGCAAATCGTGTCTCAACCTCGACCAAGGTGATCCGTATGATTGCCTCGGCAATAGCCGAATAGGCCTCGCCTGCCATGGCAGGTGATATAACACCCGAAAGCATCCTTACACCGACGAGAAACATTTCATGCTGACCCGTTTCACGAAGTCGATCAAGGAAGTCTTCAATTAGTTCGTGGCTCCCGATAGCTGCAGAGATGCGTTCAATTAAATCATCCAATCGCGGTGTTGGTTCTACAAAGGCAGGATCGATGATGGCATCTAAGAGATGCGGACGATGAGAAACAATATCGGCCAGTCGAGGTGCCGAACCTAAAATATCGGCAAAGAGCGCGAGAATTGGACGATGTTCGCGTAAGATCGAAAAAAGTTCCACGGCTGCGGGCATACCACCGAGAACACGATCAAAGGTATTAAGTGCACCATCGGGATCGGCACTCTCACCAAAAGACTTTAGCATCGATGGAACAAGCTCGGTCAACACCTCACGTGCGCGTGGACTTGTAACAGCGCTTCTCCTGCCAAAATGCCACCCACGAACAATTTCTATTGCTTTTTCAGGTTCCGAAAATCCCATTCGGCGCAGCGTATCAATAGTGTCAGGGTCATCAACGGTGCCTGTAAAAACAAGGCTGCCTTCACCAACCGCGAGATTGGCGCCCTCCTCAAACAGTCGGGAATAATGGCGCTCCACCCGCTTAGCATTGGCAATTAGTGCTTTTGAAAATGCCGCTACTCCGGAAAAGCCGCAAAACCGCGCGAAGCGATTTAGTTCATCAATATCGGATGGAAGTCGCTGCGTTTGCTCATCAGCGATCATCTGCAATCGATGTTCCACTTCCCGCAAAAAGCGGTAGGCGACTGAAAGATCATCACGTGCCTCGATCGAGATCCAACCGTCGGTACAAAGAGCTTGCAACATGACGAGCGTCTTTGGTCCGCGTAAAGCTGCGCGGCGGCCACCAAATACCAATTGTTGCGTTTGAACAAAAAATTCAATTTCTCTGATACCGCCGCGACCTAGTTTAATATCATGCCCTGCGACGGCAATCGCCTCGTGGCCCCTAACGGCATGGATTTGTCGCTTCATGGCATGAATATCGGCGATGGCTGCGAAATCGAAATATTTCCGCCATATAAAAGGCGCTAAATCAGCCAAAAACAATTCGCCTATCACTTTATCGCCCGCGACAGGTCGCGCTTTAATCATTGCGGCGCGTTCCCAGTTCTGACCTACACTTTCATAGTAGGCAAAAGCTGAATGAACCGATATCGCAATAGGCGTTGATGCAGGGTCTGGCCGCAACCGCAAATCAACCCTAAAAACATAGCCATCCGGCGTGTGTTGATCAATAATTCTAACGATCGATTTTGCTACCCTCACAAAAAACGGAGCAGCGTCTATACCTGGGGTAAGCCGCGCACGTTCAGGGTCATATAGCATCACGATATCAATATCAGATGAGTAATTGAGCTCCTTTGAACCATGTTTTCCTAAGGCCAGAATAACAAAGCCGCATCCTTCTTCAATCCCATCGGATAATTCTATTTTATCAAGAGAAGCTTCGACCTGAAGAGAAAATTTCAAAGCGACTTTTAAAGCGATGTCTGCGAGCCGACTAAGAGCTTCCGTTATCTGCTCAAACGGCCAAACGCCGCCAATATCCGCTAGGGCGATCAATAACGCTGCCTCTTGCTTCACCTGCCTCAGGCAGCGCATTAAGCCCGCCTCATTACCTGCAAATTTGATCGGCGCTTCATTACATTTGGCAACGAGATGATCAAAAAGCTCACCTGGCTTCGAATTCAAAATTTGCACAAGCCGGTGCACATCACTATGCGCTAATTTCCAAAGATAGGGAGAATGAGATGCAATCCCCATCAGGAGATCGTGCGCTTTAGGAAATGCTGCTAATAATAAGGCCAATTCATTAGAAGCAGGATCATTGGGATCAACCCTGTCAAATAGACTTGAAAATCGAATACGTGTTTTTCTCGCCTCCGATATCTGCGGCATTTTTGTCAAAAGGCTAATGAGAACTGGTGCTTTCATGGCACACTCGGAACAGAGATAATCGCCTTTAGACCCGGTCTATTGTTTTCAAGTTTAAGAATTCCACCGTGAAGCCGCGCGACAGCGGCAACGAGCGAGAGCCCAAGTCCTGATCCTGTCCGGGTACGGGATGTCTCCAAACGAACAAACCTCTCCAAAACCCGATCCATTTCCGCTTCCGGAATACCTGGCCCATGATCAGAAACACTTAATAATGCCTGCTTATCTTCTATTTTTACCGATACAACAACGGAACGAACTGTCTCGTTGAAAATGGATTCAGACGAATACTTGATCGCATTATCAATGAGGTTAGCCAAGGCTTGGCCAATGAGTTCGCGCGAGGCGTGGATAGGAACCATTTCAGCGGCATCAATTTCGAGATGAATACCAGCTTCCTCCGCAAAGGGTTCGTAGAGTTCAACCACATCACGAGCAATCTTGCTGGCATCTTCTATGCTCATGCCTTCTAAAACATTGCCGGCTTCAGCCCTTGCAATCATAAGAAGTGCATTAAAAATCTTTATAAGATTGTCGGCTTCTTCAATCGTATGCTCCAACGCATCACGATAAGAATCAGACGAGCTACCAACGCGTAAAGCCTCTTCTGCGCTGTTTCGTAAACGTGTTAAAGGGGTCTTCAAATCATGCGCAATATTATCTGAGACTTCACGCAAACCCGCCATCAATTCGCCAATACGATCAAGCATCGCGTTTAAACTTTGTGCCAATCGATCAAGCTCGTCATTCGTTCCGGTGACCACCAAACGGCCTGAAAGATCACCGGCCATAATGGTTCGTGTCGTTTCCGTCATATGATCTACACGACTTAATACCCTGCGTGCGACAAACACGCCGCCCATCAAGGCTAAAGCCAAGATAAGCAGGATGGACCAACCGGCCGCCCTTAAAATAATAGTATGAAACCGATCAGTTTCATCAAGGTCACGGCCTACAAGCAAACGAAAACCACCGGGCAATATAACCGTTTCGACAATAGCGCGATGCGGCCTAGGTTCACCTTCTTCAACAACCCGATAATAAAGTTGATACGACCCCGCTTCGAGCAGTCCCTCACTATCGACACCTGAAATATTTCCGGCAAGGGTCTCACCGGCAGCCGTTGTTACGAGGTAAAGAGAAGACCCAGGTTGATGCAAACGGCGTTCAATCTGCCTAACCAGTCGAAGGACACCACCGGAATTGAATTGGGATAGTAGCCCTTTTATTTCCTCATTAACCGTAAGATTGACTTGCTCTTCGAGCAGACGCCGCGCGCTAAAAGCGACATAGCCCAGAATCGACCCGGCAAAGATCGTAAATATAAAAAGAAAGATCAGCGCTAGCTTAAACGCTGTTGTGCGAAATAATCTACCGAGCGCTGTCACGGACCGTATATCCGGCACCGCGAACCGTATGGATCAGCGGATTGTCGAACCCTTTGTCAATTTTGGCACGCAGCCTTGAAACATGAACATCAATCACGTTTGTCTGTGGATCAAAATGATAATCCCAAACATTCTCTAAAAGCATCGTTCGTGTAACAACTTGCCCCGCATGGCGCATAAGATATTCTAAAAGTCTAAATTCACGCGGTTGTAAATCAATCTCTGTATTGGAGCGTGTAACGCGGCGGGTTAATCGATTAAATTCGAGATCAGCGACCCGATAAACGGTATCTTCAGTCGGAATTGATCGGCCTCGCCGTGATAAGATTTCGACCCGTGCGAGCAGTTCGGAAAATGAATAGGGTTTTGATAAATAATCATCGGCACCCGCACGTAATCCTTTTACCCGATCATCGACTTGGCCGAGTGCTGAAAGAACTAAAATAGGCGTATCAATTTTTTGTTCGCGCAATCCATGGATAAGAGAAAGGCCGTCCATGCGTGGGATCATACGGTCGACAATGATCGCATCATATTGCCCCTCAGAGGCTAGCGCATAACCATCAAGACCATCAGACGCGATATCGACTACATGGCCTTGCTCTCGGAAGGCCTTGTCCAAATAGGCAGAAGCTGAAGCGTCATCCTCAACAATTAAAATTTTCATCGTATTAAAATGTCGACTTATTTTACGGTATTGGTCAAGGGAAAAGGCGGTGGTCGAAGCCACCGCCATTAGATCAAGCCTTCGGGAAGGCTAACGCAACAAAGCGCGTTGTTTCCTCGTTTCTTATCCGAAGAATAATGGCCTTACGCCCCTCTTTGCGGGCGTCATCGATTGCCGAACGAACTTCCGCTGGCTTTACAACGGATTTGCCTCCAATCTCAAGGATTACATCGCCCTTCTGCATTCCCTGCTCATAGCCGACACCCGATGGATCAACATCGGTAACCAGCACGCCTGAACCATCTTTGGCCGGCGCCAAAGTTAGTCCAAAAGCTGGGGAAGCTTTTACAACAGCTGCAGGATCAGCGGCTGCTATTTTTTGTTCAGGAATTGCCGCCAGCTTTACCGTAGCGATCAATTCCTTGCCGTTACGAAT
>JAPJMW010000112.1 GCA_026461505.1 Beijerinckiaceae bacterium | reverse complement strand
GGTATTCGCCAGCGTCATTTGGCGGCGGAGGGCGAAACGACGTCGATGCTTGCCACCAAAGCAGCCATCGCTGCGCTCGATGATGCGGGCATCGACCCTCAAACCATTGATCTGATTGTTTTGGCTACAGCTACGCCTGATTACACCTTTCCATCAACGGCTACCCAAGTGCAGGCAGCCTTGGGGATCCACGGAGGCGCGGCATTCGATCTGCAGGCCGTCTGCTCCGGCTTTGTTTATGCTGTGGCAACGGCCGATAATTTTATTAAATCAGGTTCTGCTAAGCGCGCATTGGTGATTGGCGCCGAAACCTTCTCGCGCATTCTCGATTGGACCGACCGTACGACCTGCGTCTTATTTGGTGATGGTGCGGGCGCGATTGTTCTCGAGGCCCGAGAAGGGGACGGGACCAATGCAGACCGCGGCATTTTATGCACGCATTTGCGGTCCGATGGGCGATATCGGGATAAATTATTCGTCGATGGTGGTCCTTCAACCTCTATGACGACAGGCCATTTGCGGATGGAAGGTAAGGAAGTATTTCGGCATGCTGTTGCGAATATGGCGGAAACGGTTGAAGAATCTTTCCGGTTATCAGGGATATCTCCCCAAGAGATCAAATGGTTTGTGCCCCATCAGGCTAATCGTCGCATCATAGATGCAACCGCTAAAAAGCTAAATATTGATCCTTCAAGGGTAGTTATTACTGTTGATTTACACGGCAATACTTCAGCGGCCTCAATTCCACTTGCCTTAAGCGTGGCCAGACGGGATGGCCGTATCCAAACGGGTGATCTTGTTTTGATTGAAGCGATGGGTGGAGGCTTCACTTGGGGCTCCGCTTTGATGCGCTGGTAAGGAAATGCTTGATTTTTCTTGGTAAATAGAGGATTGACGGCATCAGTCCTGAGCAATAGTTTTCAGTTCAGATGTGCAATATCGGCCTCGGCGTGGTGCTGAGGGGGAGAAGTTCTATGACGCAAAAAACGGTTACGCGAGCCGAGTTGAGCGAAGCGGTCTATCAAAGGATCGGCTTGTCTCGCAGTGAATCGTCGGCACTTGTCGAATTGGTTCTTAATGAAATCTCTTCGTCACTTGCCTCTGGAAAAAGCGTAAAGCTGTCATCGTTTGGCTCTTTCCTCGTTCGCGACAAGGGGCAGCGCATTGGGCGGAACCCGAAGACGGGCGTCGAAGTTCCTATTGAGCCGCGGCGCGTGATGGTCTTCAAGCCGTCGAATATCATGAAGGCACGCGTCAATGGTATCGACGCATCCGGCATGTCTGACGATTGATCCTTACAAACAAAGGCGCGCTTTAAGTGGATAAAAGTCCCGACGCCTACCGCACAATTTCTGAAGTTGCCGATGACCTCGGCCTGCCTCAGCATGTCTTGCGGTTTTGGGAGACGAAGTTCGCTCAAATTAAGCCATTAAAACGTGGCGGAGGTCGTCGTTATTATCGGCCCGATGATATTGATCTCGTCAAAGGCATCAAACATCTTCTCTATGGCACGGGCTACACGATCAAAGGTGTTCAGCGCATCTTGAAGGATCAGGGCGCCAAGCACGTTCTAACCATTGGGCGAACGGGTGAGGTTCAACCAACAGAAGTAAAGCCTTCCGTCCCCACGCCAGCACTTGCGGTGGCTCCAGCGCCCGTTTTATCGCAGCAGCCAAAGGCCGCTCGCGAGGAGGATTTGGTATTAGTCTCGCCGTTAAAGCCTCGCATTGAGCCAGCACCTCCGGTGGCTCGCGCACCTGCGCCTGGTTCTGCCGAAGATTTAGCAGCCCTTATTGCGCCTGGATTACGTGCCCCTAAAAAGCCAAAGCGCAAAACTCCTCAGTTGGGGCTATTCGGTGATGATGAGAGTGAAGGCGGCGCCTTGTCCCCGCAGGCTATGGCTCGGATGTTGCCTTCGGCCTGGCAGGGAGCTTCTGTATCGATGCAAGCATCGGGCAAACTTGAAACAGCTCTCACTGAACTAGAAGAGTGCAGCCGTTTGATTGCGACCGCTCGGATGGTGACGAGCGGCGACGAAATCTAAGCTTTTTTTAATAATGTTTCTATATTCCGTAGCGTCATGTTTTCATGGCGGCATGTTGTTTGTTGCGGTTTTCTGATCGCGGTCGGCCTGGGCCGTCTTGTGTACGCGGCTGACTTGCCCTCGCGGTTCGAATTCTGCGGTGAGGGCGCGCCTAAACGCCATCTTCGAATAGCCATTTATGACGAGCTACAAGATCCTTGGAATGTGGTTTTAACAACCAATGGTCGAAATGAGCCTGCGAAGGTAACACCTTATATTTTCGGCAATGTGACGCCGCGTGAAGGATTTCTGATCGCCATCTTACCAAAGGCCAAAACACCACCCATCCTGATTTTCGACGATGGTCATGCTGAATGGGCCGGAAAGTTCTATTTCCCTTGCCGGTAAGGTCTCGCCGTTAGGCTAATTTATCCTGGCTGGCGCTTGCGCGGCGATGGGGGGAACACTATAACGCCTCCCAGTCGGAGTGTAGCGCAGCCCGGTTAGCGCACTAGTCTGGGGGACTAGGGGTCGTAGGTTCGAATCCTATCACTCCGACCAATTGATCCCTGATAATTCAAATAAAATTACGCTTCATCTGCATCGGGCCGCTCCATCCAGCGGATCAGCGGCATGAGCGGTAATATCCAAGCCAATCCTGCGATAACATAATAAAGGTCTTGCCAGATTTTATCGGCTTCTTGCAGGCGGCCTTGCGCGATCATCATCGCAACCAGGCTATAAACACAGACGAAAACAAGCATCGTGATAGCGCCGATAAATTTACGGGTTCTGCGGCGCATAGGCTGTTCCTTGTCTGGCATGCGGCATGAGGGATGTTGCAGGGCGGTTCGCGCGGGACTATGAGAGCGGCACGCTTTTGTTTCAAGCCCCGAAAGGCGCTCATCATGCGTTCTGCCGTCGCATCTCCTTCTACAGTCCCTTCAGACGCCGTGCCCCCCCGCATCGGGCTTGTGCGGGCTTGGCTCTTTGCCATGGCAGGTCTTGTATTTTTGATGGTTGTTGTGGGAGGCGCGACGCGGCTTACCGGCTCGGGCCTTTCGATTACCGAATGGAACCCGATTATGGGCGCCATTCCACCGCTCACCGATGTTGCATGGCTTGAAGCGTTTGAGAAATACAAAGCCATTCCGCAATATAAGCTCGTGAATGCCGGAATGGAGCTCGCGGATTTCAAATTTATTTTTTGGTGGGAATGGTCGCATCGCCAATTAGGCCGCGCGATCGGCGTTGTCTTTGCACTTGGCTTTATCGTCTTTTTAGCCAGTGGCCAATTGCGGGGTCGATTAGCGTTTAAGATCCTTGGTATTGGACTGTTAGGTGGATTACAGGGCGGTATTGGCTGGTTGATGGTCCGCTCAGGCCTCAATGAAGGTATGACGGCGGTCGCACCAATAAAGCTGATGTTTCATCTTACAACAGCTTCGCTGATTTATACTTTCCTTCTCTTGGTAGCGACTGGACTTGGCCGCTCTAAAGGGGAGGTCGCATCTGTTTCTGTTAAACGGGGCGCGACGGTTGTTCTTCTCCTTGCGCTATTACAAATTGCACTCGGAGCCTTGGTGGCCGGTTCAAAAGCGGGGCTCACATGGAACACATGGCCTCTCATTGATGGTCAGTTGATACCGCGCTCAGATTTGCTTTTTTCAGTCACGCCTTGGATCGAAAATTTTGTCGATAATACGGCTTTGGTTCAGTTTAATCATCGTATGACAGCCTATCTATTGTTGGCCTTTTCCATGTCGCATGCTTGGCATGTCGCGCGCACAATGCCTGGAACAAGCGCACGCAAACGCGCGGTATCCAATGCATGGTTGGTGGGTAAGCAAGCTGTGATCGGCATATCGACACTGCTCTATGCCGTGCCGCTTTGGTTGGGCCTTCTTCACCAAGCTTTTGCGTTTGTTGTACTCGGAATGGTTGCCGTACACCGCTCCGCTTTATCGCGTGGTTAGTTAGCGATAGACCAAAACGGGTAAACTAGAATGGGTCAGCACTTTTTGTGTTTCTGATCCTAGTAAAATCGATTGAATGCCTTTGCGTCCATGCGACGCCATCGCGATCAAATCACATTTGTGTTTTTTGGCTGCTGCAATAATCGCTTCATAGGGATGATCGCTTTCTACTTCGACGGGATGGCACACAACGCCTCTTGCTTTTGCGAGCGCTTCGACCTTTGCAAGCGTCGCTTTCGCCTCCGCTTTTGCGTGGCGATGATAAATTTCCGGCGTGTCGGTAATCATATCTGTTTCGAGCGTCAGCAAATGAAACGGTTCGAATACAGTTAGCGCTGTAACTTCCGCCCCGATCGCCTTGGCAAAATCGAGACCTTGCTTAACAGCTGTCATTGCTAAAGATGATCCATCAGTTGGGATCAGTATATGTTTGTACATTATCCGTTGCCCTTCTGCCATGTCCATGAATGGAAGGTGACAGAAGGGCGACGCTTAGGCTTTGATGCGCATCAAACGCTCGACGGATTAAGCGGTTAAAGCTTGATCGAGATCGGCAATCAAATCCGCTACATCTTCAATGCCGACGGAGAGACGAACAACGTCCGGACCTGCACCAGCAATCGTCTTTTCCGCATCGCTTAATTGGCGATGGGTTGTTGAGGCTGGATGAATCACAAGCGAGCGCGTGTCACCGACATTGGCGAGATGCGAGAACAGTTTGAGATTGGCAACAAGCTTGATGCCTGCCTCATATCCACCCTTAACACCGAACGTGAACACGGCACCCGAGCCCTTTGGCGTATAGCGCTTGGCCAGCGCATGGTATTTATCTCCTTCAAGCCCCGGATAGGAAACCCAAGCCACCCCCGGATGCTTTGCAAGGTGCTTCGCAACTGCGAGCGCATTGTCGCAATGGCGCTGCATACGCAAAGGCAATGTTTCAATGCCCGTTAAGAGCAGGAACGAATTGAAAGGCGAGATGGCCGGACCAAGATCGCGCAGGCCCAAAACGCGGCATGCAATAGCAAAGGCAAAATTGCCGAAGGTTTCGCCAATCACCATGCCATTATATTCAGGGCGAGGGGTGGAAAGCAGCGGATATTTTCCGGAGGAAACATAGTCAAAATTACCACCGTCAACGATCAAGCCGCCAATCGAATTGCCGTGTCCACCAAGGAATTTCGTGGCGGAATGAACAACGATATTGGCGCCATGTTCGAAGGGCTTAATAAGGTAAGGGGTTGCGAGCGTATTATCGACGATGAGCGGAATACCTGCTTTTTTAGCAATCGCAGCAATACCCGCGATATCCGTAATAACGCCGCCCGGATTGGCAATCGACTCAATAAAGATCGCCTTGGTTTTTGGGGTAATGGCCGCTTCAAAGGTTGAGAGATCATCCGGATCAGCCCATTTTACGCGCCAGTCAAAGCTTTTATAGCTGTGGTTGAATTGATTGATGGAGCCGCCATAGAGTTTTTTCGAAGCAATAAACTCGTCACCCGGTTGCATCAGCGTGTGGAAGACCAGAAATTCGGCTGCGTGGCCTGAGGCGACTGCAAGAGCGGCAGTGCCGCCTTCAAGCGCTGCCACACGTCCTTCAAGCGCAGAGCTCGTCGGATTGGTAATGCGGGTATAGATGTTGCCAAACGCTTGCAGACCAAACAGGGAAGCGGCATGATCTACATCATCGAATACGAACGACGCCGTCTGATAAATTGGAGTAACGCGGGCGCCCGTTGAAGCATCCGGCGCGGTTCCAGCGTGAACAGCAAGGGTCGAAAATCCAGGGGTATGGTCGGTGGTCATGGGCGTTCCCTCTATTGGCAATAAATCAGTTTAAACAGTACGTACGTTCTTTTTAGAGAACGATCTTTAATCCGTCAACCGACTATTTTTGGTCAAATTTGTACTTTTAAGGGAAGAGGGGAATTTAAGAATGGCTGATCCAAAGCAGACGCCGATCCCGACGATTTCTCGTGATATGATCACTCTCTATGACCATTTTACCCATGGCGGGATGGATCGTCGCTCCTTCATGAGCCGTTTGGCTGGACTTGCCGGTTCAAGCGCCGCCGCGCTCTCATTGCTTCCCTTCCTACAGAATGATTACGCGTACGCGGAAACGGTCAAACCTGATGATCCTCGCCTTTTGATGGAAGAAGGCGTTGCCGTTGAGGGAGGAGAAAAGGGCCTGACGGGCTATTTGGCCCGTCCAAAAGGAGAGGGGATACGATCAGCGGTTTTGGTCATTCATGAAAATCGCGGCCTTAACCCGCACATCAAGGATATTACCCGACGCGTGGCTCTTGAAGGGTATCTCGCCTTTGGTCTGGATGTGCTTTCACCAGATGGCGGCACACCGGCTGACGAGAACAAAGCACGCGACATGTTTTCGAAACTCACCGTCGAGGTTGCGACCGAACGGGCGAGTTCAGCGGTGCGCTTTCTGGCGTCCTATCCTCAATCCAATGGAAAGGTAGCGGCCATCGGTTTTTGCTGGGGCGGGGGAATTGTAAATCTTGTCGCGACTATTGAGCCGAAGCTAAGAGCTGGCATTTCGTATTATGGGCCTCAACCGCCCGCCGAAAGGGTCGCTAATATCAAAGCTGCGATGCTGTTGCATTATGCAGGTCTTGATCAGCGGATTGATGCGGGTATTCCTGCGTATCAAGCCGCGCTCGATGCCGCTAAAATTCACTATGAGCTTTATATTTATGACGGCGTCGATCACGCGTTCAATAATGATACCAATGCTGCGCGGTATAATAAGGATGCGGCCGATAGTGCATGGTCACGAAGCATGGCCTTTTTAAAGCATGAATTAGGCTAGCCTACCGTTTAAATGGTTCGCTTCTGCCAACTCTTTGCGCCAAGCATTGGCCGCTTTGAAGAGAGCAATCCTGTATTGACGCCATTCCAACCGATCTCGCCAGAAAACCGACCATATTCGATTTTAGGGCAACGGTTCATAATAACCGTAATGCCTTTCGCCTCAGCCTTTGCGGCTGCTTCATCATTTCGAACGCCTAATTGCATCCATATCACCTTCGGCATTGGCTGGAGTGATAAAGCCTCGTCCGTTATAGGACCCGCAGCTTCCGAATTGCGGAAGATTTCAACAATATCAATTGCGACTGGAATGTCGGCCAGTGTAGCGTAAACTTTGGCGCCAAAAAATTCTTGTCCAGCTAATCCTGGATTTACGGGATATAGCGTGTAGCCGCGCTCGATCAGATATTTTGTTACAAAATAACTTGGTCGTACCGTATTGCTGGAAAAGCCAACCAACGCGATAGTTTTTACAGATTTTAAAATGCCATGAATGACATCGTCGGCATAAGAATCGTGACGGGTTGGATCATATCTCATTGGCCTGTCCAATGCGGTTCACGTTTTTCTATAAAGGCACCAATGCCTTCCTCCGCATCCCGCGCCAACATATTCTCGACCATGATCCGAGATGCATGGATATACGCATCGGCTACGTTCATATCAGCCTGCTCATAAAAGGCGCGCTTGCCAATGGAAACGGTAAGCGGTGATTTGGATGCGATACGTCGAGCCATGACTTCGGCCTCAGCAAGCGCACTGCCTGCATCAACCATACGATTGATGAGCCCGAACCGCATCGCTTCATCGGCCGAAACCATATCGCCTAATAAGAGCATTTCCATAGCATGTTTGCGCGTGAGATTGCGCGATAAAGCAACCATCGGCGTTGAGCAAAAGAGTCCGATGTGCACACCAGGGGTCGAGAATTTGGCATGCTCGCCCGCAACCGCCAAATCGCATGAGGCAACCAATTGACAGCCGGCGGCCGTAGCCACGCCCTCAATGGCAGCAATTACCGGTTGCGGCAGCTTAAGGATCATTTGCATCATCGCGGCGCAACGGTTGAGGATATCTTCAAAATAGGCGCGTCCACGATCAGGATCGGCGCGGTGCGCCGTCATTTCTTTGAGGTCGTGGCCTGCGGAAAAGACCGGACCATTGGCAGCCAATATCACGGCCCGGATATCATTACGCTTGGCAAGCGATGTAAAGCATTCGGTTAAGGCCGACAGCATTGCCTCGGATAATGGATTGCGAGTGGCAGGACGATCAAGCGTCAATATCACGTATCCTTCGCGTTCGTCGATGTGGAGAGGTGGGGGCGATACGGCGTTCATGATATCAAGGTCGCTCCACGCATGTTAAAGGTCAAGCATCCCATTTTTTTAAGGGTAGGTCATTTGCAATTATGCGTAATACCCCTTGGATCTTTCGATGAACCAGTCAGTCGCTTTTACCCTTGACGATATCGATGCGTTTCTCCGCCGCGATTTTCCTCAGCTCTATGTTCATGGCGAGATTTTCTCCGTGCTCGAGATCGGCCATGGCACTTGCCGCATGCGGATGGATTATCACGAGAGCCAACTTAGACCTGGTGGGACAATTTCCGGCCCTTCAATGATGGCTTTGGCCGATGTGGGGCTTTATGTCGCCCTTTTAGGCGCTATTGGAGAAGTACCTTTGGCGGTGACGACTAATTTCTCCATTAATTTTCTCAAAAAGCCAGACCCATGCCCGATGATCGCCGAGTGTCGTTACCTTAAAATCGGCAAAAGACTGGCGGTCGGCGAAGCCAATCTATTTTCAGCGGGTAATGACGGGCTTGTTGCTCATGTCACGGCGACCTATTCAGTACCCGCGGCATAAATACGGTAATATAGTACCGCGTAGCCTAACTAACGGAAAAACAGTAGAAATTTCTTATTTTTCTCACTTCACTCTGATTGACGCGATGGGGCGCTTCCGTTAAACACGCGTCATCGCGAGGGGTCGGAAACGGCTCCTTAGAACCATCCGCGGGGAGTTTTAGAATTTTCCGCCTTAGTTTGGAATTTCTCTCATGAGCACTTTTTCGGCCAAACCTGCCGAGATCGAGAAGAAATGGGTATTAATCGACGCAAAAGGCCTCGTTGTTGGCCGTCTTGCTTCGATTATCGCCATGCGTTTGCGCGGCAAACACCTTCCGATCTTCACACCGCATGTCGATTGCGGCGATAATGTCATTGTCATCAACGCTGATAAGGTGGTGTTGACCGGTCGTAAGCGCGACCAGAAGGTCTATTATCACCACACCGGTTATCCAGGCGGCATTAAAGAGCGTACCGCCAAGTTCATTCTCGAAGGCCGCTTCCCAGAGCGCGTTGTCGAGAAGGCTGTTGAGCGCATGTTGCCACGTGGCCCATTGGGTCGCCAGCAACTCGGCAATCTCCGCGTCTATGGCGGCGCTGATCATCCGCATGTCGCCCAGTCGCCAGCCGTCCTCGATGTCGGCGCGATGAACCGCAAGAATGTGAGGAGCGCCTAATCATGGCCGAAACGCTTCAATCTTTAGCCGATCTCAAGGGATCGCCATCGGCCGCGCCTGAGGCGCCCCGTCACGTCCAAAAGCTCGACAAGCAAGGCCGCGCCTATGCTACCGGCAAGCGCAAAGACGCGGTAGCCCGCGTCTGGATCAAGCCAGGCAAGGGTACGATAACGGTCAATGGCCGTGCACTCGAAGTTTACTTCGCTCGTCCCGTGCTCCGGATGATCTTGCAGCAGCCATTTGGCATTGCTTCGCGCTCAGGCCAGTATGACGTTGTTGTTACCGTTGCTGGTGGTGGTCTTTCGGGTCAGGCCGGCGCGGTGCGCCATGGTCTTTCGAAGGCTCTTACCTATTTCGAGCCAGAACTGCGTGGCGTTTTGAAAAAGGCAGGCTTCCTGACCCGCGACAGCCGTACGGTCGAGCGTAAGAAATACGGTCGCAAGAAGGCTCGTCGCAGCTTCCAGTTCTCGAAGCGCTAAGCTTTCAAAGGTCAGCCGGGTTTCAATACTCGGCTCCAACCCGATACATCAAAGCCACGCATCGCGTGGCTTTTTTGTTTATGCAGTCACGGTTTGATTAGTCGAGCTTTAATGGAGTTTTTGAAGGTTTTTTGCTTTGGCAAAGGCCTTCGCAAAGATTTCGAGCGTCAAACCCTCATCTTTCTTAGGCTTCGGGGAAGATGGCAATTTGCCCTGACTTTGTTCGCGGGCTGCCTTTAAGGCGCTTAAAAGGTCTGGCGGTGGTGGCTTTGCCATGGATGTGCCCTATTTGTCGTTAGACGGGGATTTTATCACATTTGCAGGAATAGACAAAAAATCTCAGCTAGGCTCATTGCGCGTCCGGACAACATCTTTCGAAAAAACGTAGATCGCTAAAGCCACGATAAGTGAAACGCCAAAATAAAAATGCAGTGTCGCGTATCCTTCGGCGACCGGCAGGCTCTTCATTTGGTTCATTACCGCACCGGAAATAGGCTGAACAATGCCGGCGCCGCCGATGAAAAGAATGTTCATGAGGGTCAGGCCACGACCCAGCAAATGGTCTGGCACAAAGGAACGGCCATGGGCCATTAAAACACCATAGGTTAGTCCGCTTGCACCCAGAATCGAAAGCGTAAGGATCGCTAGCGATGTGGATGGGTTGCCAAGACCGAGATAGAGGAAGCAAACGGCGGTAATCGCGGTACCCGTCGCTACAATCCATTGGTTGGTACCAAGCCAATGGTCAAGCGGACCATAGACCATCGCACCCAATGACATTGCCGCCGCCATTACCAATAGACCATTGCCGCGATCAACTGGACCAAGCGCATGCACATTGGAAAGATAAGGTCCTGCCCATAGTCCACGCTCGGCGATCAGCACGGCATAGCTGATGGCTGTTAGAGGGAGGATCGGCCAAAGGGCCCTTATCTTAAGTACTGTCCAAATGCCGCTCAAAAATCCGTCATGACGCGTGCTTTCGGATTTTTTCGGATCGCGAATGGTCAAAAAGAGCAGGGCTGTTGCGAGAAGTGTGATGAACGCCATTAAGGACATGGCGTTGCGCCACCCGATCGCTGTGGCGGCCCATGATAATGGTGATGCTGCCAATAAATTTCCGGCTGATCCAAGCCCGATAAGCCATGAGCAAAGGAGTGCAAATCGTTTGGCGCTATAGATGCGGCCCATCACAAAAATGGCGCCCATATAAATAGCGCTGCAGCCGATACCCACCAAAGCAAGAGCGATATCGAGTTCCAGTGCCGAATTAGCCCGTGCAAAGAGTGCCGCGCCAAGAATGGCGGCTAGCATCGTCGTTGTCACAGTCTTCTTCGGTCCAATGGTATCAAGGGCCCACCCAACCGGAAACTGCATGACAGTAAAGCCAAGAATCCAAGCCGTTTGCATGGTCGCGAGCGCTTGTGGATCAAGCGATAATTCTACCGCCAGCTCAGGCGCGATGACGGCAAGAAAAGATCTGAAAAATTGGCTTAAAATATAGCCAATAAGAAAGGAAGAAAATACCAGCACCGCAAACTCGTTTCTCTATCCCCGTTCCGCGATGCCTGAATTACTTATCGCTCAGGGTATGCTTCGATAGGCCCTATCTTGATAGGCAAGCGGTTTATGGTCACTCGCTGTAAGGCCAATTACTCTTCCTATTAATACCGAATGGGTCCCGGCTTCAACGGCGTTATACATTTCACATTCGAAGCTCGCTGTTGCATTCACGAGCCTGCGTGCGCCCGAAATGCCCAGCGTCCAGCTCGCTGCGTTAAAATCGTAGGGGGCAATGTTTGGCGATCGCCCAGCAAATGCATCGGCTAAATCTGATTGACCGCTTGAAAGCACATTGACACAGAAAACGCCATTCTGGCGGATAGCCGCCTCAATTTGATTGGTCCGCTTGATGCAAACAAGAACTAAGGGTGGATCGGCTGAGACGGAACTAAACGCACTTACGGTCAATCCAAATTCACCCGCCGCACCTGCCGTTGTCACCAGTGTAACAGGCGTAATCGCGTAACGCATCGCGTCAACAAATGTTTCTAAGATAATATTTTTAGGGTTTTCCGAGAGTTCGGATTGTTCTCGTTTGTTAGGTTGATCGACCATAGAACACTATTACCCTCATAAGGCGCCATACGGTATAATAACTAAATGCGCCTTTATCATACTCCGTTTGGCGTAATTCAGATTTACTTTATTTCATAGATGCATCGCGCTAGTCTTTTGACGCAATTCCGTGGAAACAACATAATGACGCATTTAGATGCTGACACAGGCCGCCTTGAGGCGGTTGAAATTCGATTGGCGCACCAAGACAAAATGATCTCGGATTTGAACGATGTCATTACGGCGCAATGGCGAAAGATTGATTTACTTGAGCGTCAACTTGGTAGGCTTCGTGAAGAACTGCAGACGCTTGAGCCGCAGCGGCAATCGCCCGAACCGCCGCCACCCCATTATTAAGTTCAAGACGAGCAGATGTTTTTAAACTACCTCGTTCGCAGGCGGGGCTATCTCGGTCTTTTTGCCCGTAAGCTTTTTCGAGCGCTTTTTCTTGATAACAATCTTGCGTGGACTTTTCGTTCTCAATTGAAGCAAATTTTCTTGCATCAATTCCATTTGCATTTGCTGCATCTCAGACAGACGCTGCCATTGCTTGGTTAAAAGATAATCTAGCTTTTCTTGAATATGCCTGATTTCAAGTTCGGCTTTAAGATTAACTTTATAATCGTTGAACGCGCGCAAGCGGTCTTTTGTTTCTTGGCGTTTCTGGCTCATCATAATAATTGGCGCCTGAATAGCGGCAATGCATGAGAGTACAAGGTTGAGGAGAATGAACGGATATGCATCAAAGGCTTGCTGCTCGCCAAGCCAAATATTGACAGACATCCAGATGACAAGAACGCCAAAGAAGCTGATAAGAAAAGCCCAAGAGCCACCGAAGGCTGCAAGCCCATCGGATACGCGTTCGCCAAAGGTCCGCGTTTCTTCAAATTCTTCTTCAATATTTTCGACGATCGTATCGTGATCGGCTAGACTTTCCGCAACTTGGCGATCAAGCTCTGTTAGTTCGCCATGCTCGAGTTTAAGCATCTCTTCGACATAGAGCGTGCGATATCTTTCAACCTCGTTGAGCGCGATATACGCGTCTTCCTGAAGGTCTGGGTAGTCTTCGCGAATACGATCGGCGAGCGAGGGGCGGAGCGAGCCAAGTTCAACCAATTTTTTGCGCGGCAATTCCTTATGTGTAATCGCGCAGAATAGCTTTTTGGGACGCGGCGTGATGCCTACCGAAACAGCACCTTCAGAGTTTTCTGTATCCGTCATGACTGCTCTTCCGTGCCTTACCGATCATTCGATCACATTTTTTAACTGGCCTTATTCGCAAATTACTATGGGTGACTGGAAAGAAACGTCCTGTCACCCCTATAATTTATGACTGCTATGGCAGTCTGGTACTTATATGACATGATCATGACAGCTCAAGAAATAGCCAGCTAATCAATGTAATGCATTTGCTTGGTGGGTCGGTTAGTGGCCGCCCAACAAGGCTAATACGACGTGGAACATTCCCGGCGCAAAGGCAGCAATTGCGGTGAGAACAACACCCAATGCACCACCAATAGCGGCAAGAATAACAAACATCGACATTCCCGTCACAACCGATGTTGATGCTAACACCACTGAAATCTGTAACACAACGCCCGCAATTTCAAAGACGTGATAATGCTCCATGGCCGAGTCACGTTGATGTTCATAAGCAAGGGCTTTTTCGGTCAGCTCTTTTTTGCCCTCATTTTTAACGGGATCGCTTTCATACCGATCAGCGGTAGAACGCCAATCTGAAATCACTTTTTTCTGCTTCGCTGCTAACTCTGCCGATGCTGCCGGATCCATAGAGGCTTCTAAACTTTCGGCGGCCGTTCGCAGAGTTGTCTGCTTGATCGATTTGGCTTGATAGAAGGCCCACGTATCGGCGGCATTTACGTTGAAAGCGATGGCATCGGTCTGCGAGCTTTTTGCTCCAAGTTCCGCCAGCGCAAACAGCAAGGCCAAAGTAGTAATGAACAAAGCTACTTTGCGGTTCGACTTTTCTGGCATTTCTGGAACTTCATCATCAGACATGTATCAGGCTCCCTTACGCATTACACGGAAACATATTCGCCCATTCGTTACGCTGATTCGGACAGGCCGGACTATGATGGTCGCTTCATATGAAGCTATTTTGAACGCATTTGCCCCTGAATAGGCGGTAGTGATTTCAGGTAAATTGCCATGGCCATTCGATCGACATCGCTCAGTTCTGCCGTGTTACGAACAACCTCGGCCATGCTGCCGCCAACCGAGTCAAAATCGGGGGTAAACCCGTCTTTGAGCAGATTGGCTATGTCGGCTTCCGACCAAGCGGCAAGCCCGGTTTTATCCGGCGTGATATTGGGAACAATGCCTTTGCCTTCTAAATTAGGCCCACCCGATAATCGCTTCTCATCGATAATGGCACCCATAAAATTTCGCGGCGAATGGCATTCTGCGCAGTGGCCCACGCCATCGACAAGATAGCGGCCACGATTCCAGCTTTCGCTGTGGTTACTTTCTGGTTCTATAACGCTGCCGTCGAGAAAGGCGAGTTTCCATAAGCCCACACCCCGGCGGATTGAGAATGGAAACGTCAGGTCATGGTTTGGCGGCTTTCCGCTGACCGGTGGCAGCGTGCGAATATAGGTAAAAATATCAATCGCATCATCGGGCGACAGATGACGGTAGGACGTATAGGGGAAGGACGGATAATATGGGCGGCCATCGGGTGCAGTGCCGTCACGGATCGCCCGAATAAATTGTGTTTCGGTCCAGCGGCCTATGCCGTCTTTGGGGTCAGGTGAAATATTGGGCGGATAAAACGTGCCGAAGGGTGTCTTTAGAGGTTTCCCTCCGCCTAAATGCAAACGATCATCGGCCCCCGAAGAAGCATGACATGAAACGCAGCCGCCCGCTGCAAAGAGTACCTTGCCATTAGCTGGGTCTCCTGCGCGCGTCGGCTTCCAACGCCCATCGCCACGAAAAGCAAAATGGGCGTCGAAATCCGTAAGCCAATACCCAGCAGCAATTACGAAGACGCTAAAGACCAATAAGAGGCGCGTAGCCAAATTCATGGCAGAATCGATATCGGTCTTACTTACTGCGCATCCTTAATGCGCCAAGCTTCATGGCATGAGCCGCAATTATTCTTCACAACATTGGGCATTGTCGATTTAAAGGAAGCCTCATCAACGATGGCGATAGAAGCCGCTTTAGCGTCGGCTTTAAATTTTTCGTTAGCAGCTAGGAAGCCTGCCATATCTTCCCAGATTTTCGGCGATGCCGATGTCTTCTCGCCTGTTTTAGAATCTTCAGGGAAGAGAGTCACGAATTTGGTCGTGTTCTCTTGATAGGTTGCGAGCGCCTTTTGCACGGTCGGAAGGTCAAAAGGAGCTTCCCCCTTCAGCATGCCCATAATTGATTTCGTGGCAGCCCCATTCGATTTCATCACTTGCTGGCGTTCACCAATGGCGGCGGTCGAAGCCACCGCAATTGTGGCCACTACGGATAAAGACAGTACGAGAACGACATGGTGAAGTTTCATAATAAGCCCCTGTTTAATATTGCTTTGACTCTCTTACGCCCGAGTTACATGGTAGGATCATGACCGAAACGGTGCTAATACGAAAGAGCCCCCGATTCGGTGAGAAACGGGGGCTCTAATCAGCATTAACTAGAAGATCCTGTTTGGATCAAGCGACCGTCTGCGGCCTAAAATCGGCAGGATTGATTCCCGCAACTTCAACGGGCTTTTTCATTGCATCGCGCCGGAAGGGCTCGCCCAGTTCTTGGTTGAGTACGATCTCGATAAAGGTCGTGACGCCCTTTTTCTGAGCCTCGCACGCTTCTTTAAGCGCCGCCGTCACTTCGGCCTGGGTTTTGACCGTTACACCTTTCAGTCCGCAGCCTTCGGCTACACGGGCGTAGGATAGATGCGGGTCTAGCTCGGTGCCGACGAAATTATCATCGTACCAAAGGGTCGAATTGCGCTTCTCCGCACCCCATTGATAATTGCGGAAGATCACCATGGTAATCGCTGGCCATTCTTCACGTCCGATAGAGCTCATTTCAGACATTGAAATGCCGAAGGCGCCATCACCGGCAAAACCAACCACCGGCGTATCAGGATTGCCAATTTTTGCGCCAATAATCGATGGGAAGCCATAACCGCACGGTCCAAATAGGCCCGGGGCCAAATATTTCCGTCCCTGTTCGAAGGTCGGATAGGCATTACCGATCGCGCAATTATTACCGATATCTGACGAGATGATCGCATCGGCAGGCAATCCTGCTTGAATGGCACGCCAAGCTTGGCGTGGTGACATACGATCAGGATTGGCCTTACGGGCGCGATCATTCCACGTCGTGCCGGGATCATCATCTTCATGATCCATGGAGGAAAGCTGCTGCAACCATGCTGATTTGGTTTGGTGAACCAATGCCTTGCGGGCATCGCGTCCATCATTGCCTGCAGTCGGTGCAAGTTGCGCGAGAATTTGCTGCGCGACTTGCTTGGCATCGCCACAAATACCGACGGTTACGGGCTTTGTTAGTCCGATACGATCAGGGTTGATATCGACTTGTATAACCTTCGCCGTTTTTGGCCAGTAATCAATGCCGTAGCCGGGCAGTGTCGAAAACGGATTAAGCCTTGTGCCAAGCGCTAGAACAACGTCAGCCTTGGCGATCAGCTCCATGGCTGCTTTCGATCCATTATAGCCCAACGGGCCGGCTGCAAGACGATGGCTGCCGGGGAAGCTGTCATTGTGCTGATAATTGCTGCACACTGGCGCGTCGAGACGCTCGGCCAATGCAACACAATCTGGAATAGCACCACCGAGCACAACGCCCGCACCCGAAAGGATAACGGGGAATTTTGCCTCTGAAAGCAGCTTTGCTGCTTCCGCAATCGCATGCGCGCCGCCAGAAGGGCGTTCGAATTCGAGGATTGAAGGCATTGGAACATCGATGACTTGCGTCCAGAAATCGCGGGGAATATTGATCTGTGCAGGTGCCGAAAGCCGCTTAGCCTTCAAGATCACTCTGTTCAAAACTTCCGCTACGCGGCTCGGGTCGCGCACTTCTTCCTGGTAGCAAACCATGTCTCGGAACATGGCCATCTGTTCCACTTCTTGGAAACCGCCCATGCCAATAGTCTTATTGGCTGCTTGTGGGGTCACGAGCAGGAGTGGAGTATGATTCCAATACGCGGTCTTCATAGCCGTTACGAAGCCGGTAACACCGGGGCCATTTTGCGCGATTGCCATGGCAATCTTGCCCGTCGTGCGGGTATATCCATCGCAGATTAGGCCGCCATTGGTTTCGTGCGCGACATCCCAAAACTTAATGCCCGCCTTCGGAAAAAGGTCCGAAATTGGCATGAATGCCGAGCCGATAATGCCAAAAGCATGCTCGATGCCGTGCATCTGCAAAACTTTAACGAAAGCTTCTTCGGTGGTCATTTTCATGATCGGATCTCTCCCCAAGGAATTAAAAGCGGCAACCGCTGCTCAACAATGATTCAACCATAGCCATTAGGCCGAGTTTTTCTCTAGAGCCAGCGGATTTGTGCTCAGTATGCCAATCTATGAAATTAATCGATTTAGAAAAACATCAAAGCTTGATGTATAAATG
>JAPJMW010000111.1 GCA_026461505.1 Beijerinckiaceae bacterium | reverse complement strand
CCGTCTTGGCGGGCTGGCTCTTGGGTGTTCCAACGCTTGTGCATGAGCAAAATGGTGTTCTTGGACGGGCCAATCGATTTTTGGCGCCTCTCGTAAAGTGGCTTGCGACGGGATTTGCCGATGTAAAATCCGTGCCGCGTTCGGTTAAGGGCAGAATGCACCTGGTTGGCAATCCGGTGCGTCCTGCTGTTTTAGAAGTGGCAGATATCGCCTATCGCCCGGTGTCTCCCGATGGTGCGATTCATCTTCTTGTGACAGGAGGGAGCCAAGGCGCCCGCGTCATGAGCGATGTCGTGCCGAAAGCATTGGGCTTGCTTTCACCCGTCTTGAAATCGCGTCTTGCGATTGTCCATCAGGCGCGTGGCGATGATCTTGCGGTTGCCGAATGGAATTATGCCGAGGCTGGAATCAAAGCGGATATTCGTGCGTTTTTTGATGATTTGCCGAAACGAATTTCCGATGCTCATCTTGTGATTGGCCGGGCGGGCGCATCAACCGTGGCGGAATTAGCCGTGATTGGGCGTGCCTCAATTCTTGTGCCCTTACCCGGATCGCTTGATCAGGATCAGGCCGCGAATGCGGAAACGCTCGCCCGGATCGGTGCGGCAATCGTTATAAAGCAGGTGAATTTCACGCCGGAGGCGCTGGCTGAGCTTCTCGAAAGGCTCTTTAGCCATCCTTCCGAATTGACCGACTCAAGTGTCGCGGCCAAAAGCGCGGGGATTCCGGATGCAGCGGTACGACTGGCCCGCCTTGTTGTCGAGCTCTCCGGATTGAACGTAAAGCGGAGTAACGGGTCATGAAGCTGCCAAGCGAACTGGGTGCCATTCATTTTGTCGGCATTGGCGGCATTGGCATGTCTGGCATTGCCGAGGTTTTGCATAATCTTGGTTATCGCGTGCAAGGCTCCGACGCTTCCGATAGCGCGAATGTGAAACGGCTGCGTGAGAAAGGCATTGTTGTTCACATCGGCCATTCGGCTGAAAATTTGGGCGATGCCGAGGTTGTTGTGGTCTCGACCGCTATCCGTCGGGATAATCCGGAATTGATGGCAGCGCGCGAGAGACGCCTTCCAGTAGTGCGGCGCGCCGAAATGCTGGCGGAACTCATGCGGCTTAAAACCTGCGTGGCGATTGCCGGAACCCATGGCAAGACCACCACGACATCTTTGGTTGCGACTTTGCTCGTTGCGGGACATTTCGACCCTACCGTTATCAATGGCGGCATCATCAATGCCTATGGCACCAATGCGCGGCTGGGCGATGGCGAATGGATGGTTGTTGAGGCGGATGAATCGGATGGTACGTTTTTAAAACTGCCCGCGGATGTTGCCATTGTCACCAATATTGATCCCGAGCATCTCGATCACTTTAAAACCTTCGATGCGATTAAAGAGGCGTTTCGTGCCTTTATCGAGAATTTGCCGTTTTACGGCTTTGCGGTGATGTGTCTGGATTATCCAACGGTGCAGGAACTTGTTGGAAAAATCGAAGATCGGCGCGTCATTACCTATGGCCAGAATCCACAAGCCGATGTGCGGCTTGGCAAAGTTGATTTGGCAGGTGGACGCTCGAAATTCTCTGTTTCTATTCGCGATCGTAAATCAAAGGCTGTTACGAAGATTGATGATCTCGTGCTACCGATGCCTGGCCATCATAATGCGCTGAATGCAACGGCTGCCATTGCCGTTGCCTATCACCTTGGAATGGCGCCAGATGCGATCCGTAAGGCGCTTGAAGGGTTTGGCGGCGTCAAGCGGCGCTTTACCAAGACAGGTGAGTGGAATGGCGCTGAAATCTTTGACGATTACGGCCACCACCCGGTTGAAATTGCGGCTGTGTTGAAGGCTGCGCGCGCTTCGACAACGGCCAAAGTAATCGCTGTTGTTCAGCCGCATCGTTATACGCGCTTGGCCTCGTTATTTGATCAGTTTTCGACGTGCTTTAACGATGCCGATTGTGTCATTGTTGCCGACACCTATGCCGCAGGTGAAGCACCGATTGCAGGGGCTGATCGTGACGGTTTGGTGCAAGGCATTAAAGCACATGGCCATCGTCAGGTCATTGCGCTGCCTGATTCATCCCATTTGGCGAAGATTGTTCATGGTATTGCAGCAGCGGGCGATTATGTTGTGTGCTTGGGCGCGGGCAATATCACCCAATGGGCTTATGCGTTGCCCGGTGAACTCGCAGCGCTCGACGCGGTGAAGGCATGACAGATGTAACGACGTTAACGTTGCCGCCCTTGCGTGGTTCGTTGTCGTATCATGTCTCGCTTGCGCCCTATTCATGGTTTCGTGTTGGTGGTCCCGCCGATCTTTTCTTTGCGCCGGAAGATGAAAATGATCTTTCAGTGTTTTTGTCAGCCTTGCCGTCTGATGTTTCTGTTTTGGTACTTGGCTTGGGTTCTAATCTTTTGGTGCGCGATGGCGGGTTTCGCGGCGTGGCGATCAAGCTTGGCAAAGGGTTTCAAACGATTACGACAGACGAGCAGCACCGCGTCGTAGCAGGCGCAGGTGCAGCGGATGTAAAAGTCGCGCGTATTGCCGCTGAAGCGGGGATTGCGGGCCTCTCTTTTCTACGCGGTATTCCAGGCACGATCGGCGGCGCTTTGCGGATGAATGGCGGGGCTTATGGCGGGGAAACCAAAGATGTTTTTGTTTCTGCTCGCGGGGTTGATCGCAGCGGTCGCGTGCATCAGTTTGATCGTGAAGCAATGGGTTTTACCTATCGCCATTGTGCTGTCGCTGATGACATCATTTTTACCGAGGCTGTTTTTCAAGGCAGGTTTGGTGATCCTGCCGCGATCTTGACCGAGATGAATGCCATTACCGAAGCGCGTTCGGCGACGCAGCCCGTGAACACGCGCACGGGTGGTTCAACCTTTCGTAACCCTCATGGGTATAAAGCGTGGGAGCTTGTCGATCAGGCAGGGTTTCGTGGGGTTAAAAAGGGCGGGGCGGAAGTTTCTCCCTTGCATACGAATTTTCTGATCGCTCATGAGGGGGCAAAGGCCTCGGATATTGAAGCGCTCGGCGAAGAGATACGAAGCCGCGTGTTTGAGCAGTCGGGCATTCGTCTCGAATGGGAAATTAAGCGGGTAGGTGAGCCATGAGTGCTAAAAAGCATGTTGCTGTTTTGCTGGGCGGCCTTTCCGCTGAGCGTTCGGTCAGCCTCAAGACCGGCCAAGCTTGCGCGCTGGCGCTGGAAGGTGAGGGGTTCAAGGTAACGCGCGTTGATGTCGGCCGCGATTTGGCCGAAGTTCTGGCGTGGTTAAAACCTGATGTCGTCTTTAACGCGCTGCATGGCCGGTTTGGTGAAGACGGCATTGTGCAGGGCATTTTGGAGATGTTGCGGATCCCTTACACGCATTCTGGTGTGCTGGCTTCTGCCTTGGCGATGCAGAAGGACCGCGCTAAATCGGTGATGAAGTCCGCAGGCGTTCCCGTTGCCGAGGGCATTACGGTGAGCCGGTTTGAAGCCGCCAAGCGCCATGTGATGAAGCCTCCTTATGTGGTGAAGCCGGTGAGTGAGGGATCATCGGTCGGTGTGATCATTGTTAAGGAAGATCGCTCCCACCCGCCGCAGGAATTGGCGAGCGATGATTGGGCCTTTGGCGAATCAGTTTTGGTCGAACGTTTCATTCCGGGACGGGAATTAACCTGCGCGGTGATGGATAATAAGGCCTTGGGAGTCATTGATATTCGCCCCGCAACGGGTGTTTTCTACGACTTTGATGCGAAATATGCCAAGGGCGGATCTATTCACGTTTTGCCGGCGGAAATTTTACCAAATATTTACCATCTTGTTCAAAAACTAGCATTAACGGCACATCACTCTCTTGGCTGTCGGGGCGTAAGCCGCATGGACTTTCGATATGACGACACGCCCGGTGGCACGGGCGAGGTTATCTGCCTCGAGGTCAATACCCAGCCAGGGATGACGGAAACGTCGCTTGTGCCAGAGTTGGCAGCCCATGCGGGCATTAGTTTTGGCGAGTTGGTAAAATGGATGGTTCAGGACGCGACCTGCGATCGTTGAGGGCAGCAAGCCCCTACGCTCAGACTGGTTTTGTCTATCGTTCCGAGCCTCTTTCTTCCCGCTTTTT